>JASHUF010000074.1 GCA_030040175.1 Acidobacteriaceae bacterium | reverse complement strand
CACGATCAGTACGGCAACTGGGCCGGCGGCGCCGGCTATACCCTGCATCAGGGCTTCCGCGTCGGGGTCTCCGGCTACCGCGGTCCTTATCTGGACCGGCAATACAAATACTTTTTCCCCGGCGAGGCAAATCCGAACACGCTTCCGGCTCGCGCGCTGGGAGCGGATGGCGCGTGGGCGCGCGGACACAGCAGCGTGCAAGGCGAAGTGCAGCACTTCGTCATGCCCTATAAGGCGATTCCCACGTATCGCGAGTGGGCGAGTTATGCCGAAGCCAGGCAGGTCCTGAGCCCGCGCTGGTATCTTGCGGCGCGCGCGGGACTCACCAGCGCCAACGAAGCGGGAAGAGTGCGCAATCTGGAGTCGGCCGCCGCATTCCGGCCCGACCATCTGCAGCTCATCAAATTCGACTACGAGATCAAGCACTCGAACCAGGGATCTCCCCATAACGAGGACACGTTCTCCCTTCAACTCGTCACGACGCTGCACGCATCCGCGGGCCGGGATTAGGCGACGGCGCTGCACGCTGCGCCGTTCTGAGCATCGCGCAGGTATGCACCAGCACGCTCCCGCGGCGCGCCAGCGCTGGCAGCAGGCGCCAGGGTTGCGCGATCATCCGCCGGATGGGACCGTGATGCCGGCGGGTGGCGTTGTTCTCGTGCGAATGGCGATAGAGAAACGCGGGCGGGAGTTGCGCATGGGCAATCGGTTGGGGCGTGTTGTCCCAGATCATCCCCTTGCAGGACCCGGCCAGGCCGGGACCGGAAGCCAGCGCGCTGCTCAGGCCTGCGAGCGTGTGCGACTGCTCGAGAGACATTTGATAGCGAACCAGTACCGCGAGAATCCGCAGGGTCAAACTCCTGTGGCCGTGGGGCGAAACCGCGCCATCAGCAGATGCGCACCTGCCCCGCGAATCGCGTTTCGTTCGACTGCGTCGAGATGGCAAAGCCAGAAGACCGCAGCCAATGCGGCCACGGATGCGGCCAGCAGCGCAATCTGTATGGCCGGATTGATGAGCCAATGCAGGCATAATGCCAGAGCGCCGGCAGGAACCGCGGCCCATCCAAGGGGCCGGAGGATTCCCTGCCACAGCAGTTGCCCTCTGTCGAAAGCCATGGAGCGCGTGCGCGGCATGCTGACCAGAAAGTGAAGGACGACGCCCACAAAGGCGCCAATCAGGGTTCCCAGAGCGACTCCCTCCGCGCCGATCGAGCGCACAAGAATCAAACTGAAGGCCACATTGACCACGGCCTCGACCATAGGCGAGATCAGCATCCGGCTCTGCTCGCCCGCGCTGAAACCGATGACGCTATAAGGCAGGAGCGTCAAGCGCACAAGCTGCGCTGCCATCAGAATCTCAGCGAGCACGAGCGCGTGGCGCGCATAGTCGCGCCCCACCCAGAGGTGCAGCAGGACGGGCATGCCCAGCATGAAGGGAACCGCGGCCAGCAAAAGCAGGGCCGTGGCCAGACGTGTGGTGCGCAACAGCACCTGGCCCATGCGCTGCGGATCCTCTCCGGCGCTCATGGCCGACATCATCGGCACCAGCGTGGAGAGCACCGAGCCGTGCGGAACGGATAGCAGGTTGCTCGCTACAGCCGCCAGCGCGTAGTAGCCGGCGTTGCGGAAATCGAAAGCGGCGACGATGGGAAGATCGAGCCCCGAGATGAGCAGCGAGCTCAATTGAGAGGCAAACGTCGCCGCGCAGAAGCGCGCAAACTGCCGGACCATGGAGAGCTTCACCAAGCGCAGCTGGAAATGCGCAGCGGCTCCATGAAGCCTGGTGGCAAAGAAGTAAATGACCGGCTGCAGCAAAGTGCCGGCCGCGGTCCAAAGCGCCATCCGCATCAATCCCTGATGATGAAAGGCCGCCCACAGCGTTCCCCCGGCTCCGGCAAGCTTCGAAACGCTCACCGCGGCGGCATTGATTTCGTTCTTCTCCAGGCCGAGGCAAAGCCCGGCAAAGGCCGAAGTCGACATGGCGAGGCCGAGCGAGCCGCCGACGAGCAACAGGGCGGCCCGCGCCTGGGGGACGATGGACACAGGAATGGAATGAAACAGGCTGGCGAGATGGAACGCCACCGAAGCAGCGAGCACACACACGGCGGCGGCAACCATAGCGAGGAAAACCGTGGAGCTGCTCAGGACCGTGCCCAGGTAGTTGCGGTCCGCGGCGTGTTCTGCGCGCGCCACGAAGCGGCCGATGGCGAGCTGCAGCCCGCTGTCGAAGATGGCTGCGTAGGCTCCGATCTGCAGCACCAGCATCCAGGTTGCGTAGGAGGCCTGATCGAGCAGGCGGACCAGCAGCGGAGGAACGATGAGCACAATGACCCAGCTGGTTCCCAGGCGCAACAGGTTGGCGGCCGAGTTCTTGGCGAGCAGGGCAAGCCGCGCCCGGGGATCTCCCAGGCGCGCCTCCTTCCTCACCGGCTGCGACACATTTCCTCTGCGTGAGGGACCTTCGCCGGCCGGGCTAATCTTCTTGTGCATACGGCTCCCGGTCGGTCCGCCTCCGCGGATGTTTCATGGAAAAGGCCGTCCGCAGAAAGCTGAACTTGGCATGAGCTTCCGGACCTCCGTGCATACGCGCAAGGGAGGTTCGCATGAGGGCAAGGCTGATGCCGGCCAGCAAACCCGCAAAGATGCCGGCGGCGACGATCAGGGCGCGCGGCGGAAACGATTTGCGGTCGGGAACGATCGCGGGATCGACAGTCTGGATGATCGCTCCCTCCTTGGCCTGGTCGAGCTTGGCCAGTTCGAGCTGGCGGGCAAGAAATTCGAAGATGGTCTCGTAATATTTTGCGTCGCGGTACTTACGAATGTACTCGAGTCCTGTCGGCGGCACCATCCCTTAGGCTGGATCAATCCCGCGATTGTGTTGGCGCTTATGGGCACGACTCAAGTCGTGCCCTTTCAAAACGCCATTTGTGCAACCAGTTCTAGTTGATCGCGTGAAGGGTTTTCTTGAGCCACTGAAAAGGCCTTTTGATCTGGACCGATTTAATTTGCAATCTTTCCCGGACAGCCGCTCAGCTCCAATGGGCGCAAATCAACCCAGGGATTTCCGCCGATGAGTGCCGTTGAATGCGAGCAGGCTGCTGTTAAGAAGGAAGATCGCCGCACAGACCGCCCGCACACGGTCATTGAAAGGCCTGGATCGATATGGACGACATCTCCACGGCCACATTCCGCTCCGATTTGCGCCGGCTCCAGGATACCTGCATCTCCTGTCCGGGGAAATCCAGTCCGCGCTTGACCGAAGAGTGGATTGCCATCTACCCGCACGCGCGCGCCCCTTACGAGACAGCCGCCAACGAAAAGCTCTCCGCGTGACCTGCGCTTCGGCGTGCGACGGGATGAAGCGGCAATCCTCACCGCCACCAACCGAATCCTATCCAGTATGATCGGATGCAGGGCCATCATTCTCGGTCCAAAAATCCCCCAAGCCCGAGGCATTCTGGAATGAAACTTTGTGGATCGCTCGCTTTTTGGGCCGCGCTCGCTGGCGGCATGCTGCCCACGCCCACGCTGGCCGCGCAAGAAATCATTACGGGACCGGCGGCCTTCGCCGATTGGAGTCAACAAAAACCCGGAGCCATGCGGAAGATTACAGTTGCCGATCTACCCGCGCCCTTCGCCACGGAGTCGGTCGATAACGGCCCGACGGTGATCGAGCGGCCCAGGGATGCGTGGCCGATTGCGCCTCCGGGCTTCAAGGTGGAGCTTTACGCGGGCGGCGATGCCGCAACGCCCATGCAACGTGCGGACAATGTGCGCGCCACCTACGGGCCCAGCTCGGGTACATTCGTGATGCCGCGCGTCATTCACATGGCGCCCAACGGCGACCTGTTCGTAGCCGATTCGCAGGCCGGCTCGATTTTCGTCCTGCGCGGGGTGACGGCAGAGGGTCACGCGAGGACCGTGAGCGAATTCCTCAGCGGGCTCGATCACCCTTTCGGCATCGCCTTCTATCCATCCGGGCGGAATCCCAAGTGGATTTATTTCGGCACCGCCACACAGGTGGTGCGCTTCCCTTATAAATCGGGAGAGCTGAAGTCTGAGACGAGCTCGCCACAAGTGATCGTGCCGGACATTCCCGGCTACGCACAGTTGCGCGGCGGGGGCCACTGGACGCGCGATGTGGTCTTCTCGGCCGACGATCGCTTCCTGCTGGTCTCCGTCGGCAGCGGATCGAACATCGACAATCCGGATACCCACCCGCGCGAGTTTCACCGCGCCGACGTGCTCGAATACACGCCCGATGGCAAATTCGTGGAAGTGTACGCGTATGGCATTCGCAACTGCGTGGGAGAAGCCATTAATCCGACAACGGGCCAGCTCTGGTGCTCCACCAACGAGCGCGATGCGCTGGGCAACAATCTGCCGCCCGACTACGTCACGCACATCCAGGAAGGCGGATTTTACGGCTGGCCCTGGTATTACATCGGCGAACACAAGGATCCGCGCCTGCCCGAGCCCTGCGCCGATGGGACCGGGGCTAATCCCCAGCGCAGCTCCCCGCTCACCATGCTCCAGGCCATGAGCTGCAAACATGTCGACCTTTCCTCCCAGGTGATTGTGCCCGATGTGCTGGTGCAGCCGCACATGGCTTCGCTGGAGCTCACGTTTTACCCCGCGCAGGGCGGTTCCTTCCCTGCCGATTTCGACGGGAACGCCTTTGCCGCGGAGCACGGTTCCTGGAACCGCAAGAACCGCGGCGGCTATGAAGTGATCATGATTCCCATGAAAGACGGGAAGGCTACCGGAGCGTACGAAGATTTCCTCACCGGCTTTGTCACGCCCGATGGGCAAGTGTGGGGCCGGCCCGTGGGCGTGGCCGTCGGCCAGGATGGCGCGCTGTACGTGACCGATGACGGCTCGCGCAGCGTGTGGCGCGTGGTGCCCACGGAAAAATAAGCGAACAGCCAGCCGTGGGCCGCGCATCGCGCCGGCCTGGAAAGTTGGCGCATGCCGAAGCCATCACGGCGCATGGCTGCTCAGGATTTCGAGATCGAGGCCTCAATAATGAGCAGACTCTCATGAGTGAACGCAAAGAGTCAGTAGGATCGCGCGGGCACACGTTGGGAGACTCAAGCTCTGGGGAGCGGTGGTTCAAGATTGAGTCGGCTTGGCCGATAGAGCCTGCAAACCGGTTGCGAAAGGCGCCTCGGCATGTCCTGGTCCAGAAATCTTCCCATCTCGCAGAAGTTCAAATACACCTTCGGCACGATTTGCGGCGTTTCGGCTCTGCTGGGATGCTTCACGTTTGCTTCGCTGCGCTCGATCGCCCGGAAGAGCGCAGAGGTCTGCGACAAAGCGTTCCCCTCCGTAACCGTCCTTGCCAACGCACATGGAGCGATGAATGCGGTGCGGAGAGAGGATCTGGATCTGATGCTTTGTCAGAGCCCGTCCTGCCTCAGCACCCACAAAGAGAACCGTCAGAAGAGTCTCGATGCTTACCAGGATGCCATGCAAAAGTACGAGCCACTGATCGGCGATATGGGAGAACGAGACCGCTACGAAAAGGTGAAATCAGCCTTCGAGCGATATATCGAGCTCAGTGATCGGGGCACGGATCTGGTTGCAGCGGGCAAGATCAGCGATGCGCTGGACCTGCTGGCCTCGGACTCGACCAATGCGATTTTCAGCTCCGCTTTGACGGCCATCAACATGGAGATAGAACTCAACGTAAACGGAGGCACAGAAAGCGCGGAAGAAGCCGCGGCAGCGAGCCAGCGCGCAACCTGGGCCAATGTGGCGATCAATCTTCTGCTCATCGGGCTCTGTGCATTTCTGGGGTTCGGACTGACCAAGGTCACTGCGCCCAGGTTCAAAGTGGTTACGGGGGCTCTCGAAAGGCTGGCGGAGAAGGACCTTACAACCCAGGTTGCGGTCGCGGGAACCGACGAGATCGGGCGCATGGGCGATGCCCTGAATCATTGCGTGGGCTCGATGCGCGCCTTAATGCAAAGCATCGCCACGTCAGCCGCAACCCTGTCGCAAGGCGCCTCCGACGTAAGCGCACGCTCCGTGCAGAGCGCCAGCAACGCAAGAACCGAGACCAGCAAGATCAACCAGATTGCCGCCGCGGCGCAGGAGATGACGGCGACCATCGGCGAGATCAGCCACAATGCGTCCAGCGCGACCGAAGCCAGCCGCGCCTCGGCGGAAACCGCGCAAAAGGGCGGCGCCGTGATGCAGGCTGCGGCCGGGACCATGGAAAAAATCTCGGCCGCCACCAGCACCGTTTCCGAGAAGATGGCTTCGCTGGCCCGCCGTTCCGAAGAAATCGGCAAGGTGGTGAACGTGATTCAGGAGATCAGCGAGCAGACAAATCTGCTGGCTTTGAACGCTGCCATTGAAGCAGCGCGCGCCGGCGAGCACGGCCGCGGCTTTGCCGTGGTTGCCGGCGAGGTGCGCCGGCTCGCGGAACGAACCAAGACCGCGACCGAGGAGATCGCCGGAACCATCCGCCGCATCCAGGACGAGACCCGGGAGACCATGCAGGTGATGCAGGAAAGCCGCACGGCCGTGGAGAGCGGCATGGCGGAGACGGCGAACGCGCGCGCCAGCCTGGAGGCCACTATCGAAGCGTCAAAACATGTGGAGCAGCAGATCAATCTGATCGCCACGGCGGCAACGGAACAGGCAGCGACCGCCGGCGAGGTGAGCGAGTCCGCGGGCCACCTCTCCCAGCTCGCCAACGAAAGCACGCAGGCTGCCGAAGAGGCCGTCGAGCTCCTGAAGAATCTGGCTTCTCTGGCCAACGACCTGGATGCCATGATCGGCGAGTTCAGGCTGGAAGAAGAGATTCAACCCCGCACAAAAATAGCCGGCAAGGCGCAAGCCGGGGCGCGGCAGCGCCTGCACGCCGCGCACTCCTGAGCCTCCGCGCCCCGCTCAATTTCCTGCGTCAACCAACTGCGGCTGCTACTGTGTTGCCGGAACGGCGGCATTCGCACGGCCGCACAATAAACCTTTGGCGGGGTCCCGTACAGCCGCTCCGGTCTGCAAGCCGGGTACACCTGCTCCGGCTACTATGGTAGCCTCCGGTTAGACACGTACCCGGCTCGCGGCGGGAAATCGGAAATGCCCGTGCCGCAAGACAATGCCGCAGCCGCCTGAAATCCACGGCCATTGTTGGGGGAAAGACTCGCCATGAGCGCCGTCAAATATGACCTGGTTGTCATCGGCTCGGGACCCGCCGGGCAGCGTGCAGCCGTGGCCGCGGCCAAAATGAACAAGCGTGTGGCCGTGGTGGAGGCGCGCTCCGTGGTGGGTGGGGTTTGCATCAATACCGGCACCATCCCGTCGAAGACCATGCGCGAGGCCGTTCTGCACCTCTCCGGCTACAACTACCGCTCGCTCTACGGGATTAACTACCGCGTGAAGGAAAAGATCACCATGGCCGACCTGGCCTTCCGCGTGCAGGCAGTGATCAAGACCGAGGTCGATGTCACCG
>JASHUF010000073.1 GCA_030040175.1 Acidobacteriaceae bacterium | reverse complement strand
ATTCCGAAAAGGCACTGACCAATTTCAAGAAGCACGGGGTCCGTTTTGAGGAGGCATGCGGGGTCTTCTTCGATCCCTTTGTGCGCGTTTTGGACGCCACAGCAGGAGACGAGGCGCGCGAAGCCGCCCTTGGGTTGGCTGAAAACTGGACGCTGCTTTTTGTTGTGCACATCGTCCGGGAGCGAGACGTCATTCGGATCATTTCGGCCCGGCGAGCGACGCATGCAGAACGGAGACTTTATGAAGACAATGGCTGAACGCATCAAACGCAGGCTGCGGCGCGACCGTCCCATGACGACAATCAGCATCAGGGTGCCGGAAGATGTGATCGAGGACCTCAAGGAGGTGGCGCCCAAGCTGGGGTTTTCCGGGTATCAGCCGCTGATCCGCGCCTATATCGGCCAGGGGCTGCGCAAGGACCTCGTGCGCCTGGAGAGGCCGGAGTTGGCTGAACTGGAAAAGAGCCTGCGCCGGCACGGGGTAAAGAGCGACGTTATCTCGGCGGTGCTGGGCGAAGCGGCGCAGCGGAATGCCTAGAGTTGGTTGTATAGATGGCCTCAGGCGGTTGGGTAACGTCCCTCAGGGGCTAAAGCCCGCGATTTTGCTGGCGCTTATCGGCACGACTGAAGTCGTGCCCTTTCAAAACGCCATTGATGCAACCAGCCCTGGAGGAACCGGATTTGCCCTAAAGCTATGCCGGGCGCCGGTTATCGGCTGCGCGGGAACGCGCTCCCGCGTTCCCGCTGGAACACGGAGCGATGGGCGAATTCCGAGATGGCGACAACAGCCGGGTGCTTGAGACGCCGATCCAGTGAAATCGCATAGTAACTTGCGGTGATGTCCCTGGCTCTGCCGAGCACAGACAAACCATATTGGCGCTTAACCTGGGCTTCGGTCGGGGTTGGCGAGGCAAAGGCTCCCACCGCGGCTTCACCGAAGACGGCGGCGAGCGCACTGTCTTCAAATTCTCCCACAATCACGGGACGCACCGCCCGCATTTCAAACCAGTGCTCAAGAGAACGCCTGAGGTCCGTGTTGTCCGCCGGCATCAAAAATGGAATTCCATCAAGGCACTTGGGAAACCGTCCTTTGCTTTGCTTGGCCAGCCGCGGATGGGCGAAGAAGCTGAGGCCGGACTGGCCGAGAAGATGACTGAATGCCTGAATCCGGAGCGAAGGGTTGAGGGGAGCGTCCGAGATCACAAGATCGACATCGCGGATCGCGAGTTGCGAGACAAGCACGTCGGAGCTGCTCTCGCGGCAAATGATCCTGACGGGAGTATTCAGCTTCAATGCGGGAAAAATCAGGCGGTAGGCAATCAGCTTGGGCACGACATCGGCAATGCCGATGGTGAAGCGGGCCATGCGCTCGCCCCTCCGCCCGCTTAATGTCTCGGTCAACTCCTCGCCGCGAGTGAAGATTTCCTCTGCGTATTCGAACGCAACCCGGCCCGCATCCGTCAGGACAAGATTCCGGCCTTGTTTCTCGAAGAGTTTCGCGTCCAGCGATTCCTCGAGGCTGCGGATCTGCTCGCTGATCGTCGGCGGAGAGAGGCGCAGCGTTGCGCTTGCCTTGACGATGCTGCCTTCCCGCGCGACCGTCCAGAAATAAAGAAGGTGGTGATAGTTGAGGCGGCTCATTTGTCCTCTTCGGTTCTGCCAACAGGAGTATTGCACAGATTCGTAAAACCCGATCCTTATGAAATCGTAATTCGGTTTTACCGAATGAATCGGACGAAACTTCCTTATAGACGGATCGCCTTTTTGTTTTGTACAAATAAGAAGGGCAAGCGCCCGGCACCAGAAGGATTGAAAGGATTCAATGGACGATTCGAGTAATCAGGAGCCTCCGGGCAGCTCGGAGGCCGTTCCTTCCTGCGTATTGCCGGTCTGTGACTGAATCTTCGGTCTCTCACTCGCATGCGCGGGGATGATCTGACGGAACCCGGCGAGTGGGAAGCCCAGGCCTCCCGCCCTCCAACACAATTTTTCAGTCCGCAACGCTGGATGAGCCGCGTCATCGCAGCGCTTCGTCTGCGTGTGCGGTGACGAACTGGAAGACTGGCGAACCGAGGTGCGGTTTCGCCCAGAACACCTGGGGTGTGTCCAAACCCCATCAGGAGGGGAGATGAGCTTCATCAGCAGATTGCACAAAATTGTGAACGGCTTCCATGTCCTTCCCCAGCCAAAGAAGCAAGATGGCTTCGACCATCGCGCGCGGGTATTGAGTTCCAACTTGCGCGCCGAGGATGGCTTTGTTCCCGAAGGCCGTTTGCGCGCGCGAGGGTTCCTTCGTATCTTCGGTTGGCTCATGGCAATCGTTCTTCTTCAGCCGTCCTTGCGCGCCCAAACCGAGGGCAGAATCGCGGGTTCGGTTAAGGATCCCAGCGGCGCAGTCGTTCCCGGGAGCCAGGTTGTCCTGCTCAATCCATCGACAGGCGTCAAGCAGACCACGCAGACCGACAACGAGGGCAACTTCACGTTTCCCGTGGTATCGGTGGGCAAATATGAACTCGATGTGACCGCCAGCGGATTTGCACCTTACCGCCAGACGCAGAACCTGAACGTGGATGTGAAGACGGCTTTGAACGTCGATGTGGTGCTGCAGGTTGCCACAGGAAGCCAGACCGTGGAAGTGGTGGAGAACACAGCGCGGGTGGAAACTGCCGATACCCAGATCGGGCAGACGATTGAGAGCAAACAGGTGACGGACATACCGCTGAATGGCCGCAGCTACACCGACTTGCTCGCGGTGCAGACGGGAGTGGCGCCGGTAACCACGAGTGGCGCCACGAACACAAGCTCCGGAGGCGGGTTCGGCACCGTGCCGGCGGGCGGCGAAGCCAACACCGGGCAGTTCTCCATCCACGGCCAGCGCGAATCTGACAACGCCTATTATCTGAACGGCGTGAGCGTGCAGGAGACCATCGGCCAGCAGGCCGGGATCATTCCTAACCTGGATTCGATTGCCGAGTTCCGCATCCTCTCGAGCAACGTCGATGCCGAGTACGGCGGCTTCACCGGCGGCATTATCAACGTGGTCACCAAATCCGGGGCGAACCAGTTCCATGGCAATCTGTTCGAATTCCTGCGCAACACTCGCCTGGATGCGACCGACTATTTCCTGCCCCAGCGGAGCGCATTTCACCAGAACCAGTATGGCGGGACGTTCGGAGGTCCGATTCGCAGGGACAAGCTATTCTTCTTTGCGGATTACCAGGGAGAGCGCCAGGTGCAAGGCATCGAGACGGGCGTGGTACCGGTTCCGTCCGATCTGAACCGCACGGGAAACTTCACCGATTCGCCGACGTTCAGCGGCACGGTCAACGGAACCTACCTTGCCCAGTTGCTCAGCAGCCGCACCGGAACTACGGTTACCGAGGGCGAACCGTATTCGCAGGTCTTCCCCGGCAACATCATCCCGCAAAGCGCATGGGGCCCGCCGGCGCAGTTGATGATGCAGTACATTCCTGTTCCCAATGAGGGAACTAATCAGTTCTCCACCGGCGCTTACAACCTGACGATCAACGACAACAAGGGGAGCGGCCGAATTGACCTCGATTCCGAGCGCATCGGCAAGTCGTCGCTCTACTACTTCAACGACAACTACACCATGGACAATCCGTATCCCTCCGGATTCGGCGGCGCGACCTTGCCGGGGAACGGGATGGTGTTCGACGCGATATCGTCCGGCGCCGACCAGGTAATTGCAGTGGATAACATCCGCACCTTCGGCACCCACACGGTGAATGAAGCGCGTTATGGAGTTACCCGCCTCGTCAATTATCTGGGAGAACCGAGGGGCGGAGTGGGCGTGAGCCTTGCCGACCAGGGAATTCAAAGCGGCGGCGAAGGCATCAACCAGGGCTGGCCCAGCCAGGCGGGCGTGGAATTGATGTACTTCAACGGCTTCTCCGTGGGCACAAACCCCTTCTCGCTCACGCAGATCAATTCGAATTACGATCTGTCCGACTCTCTTTCGCGGACGGTCGGCAACCACACGCTCAAGGCGGGAGGACGCTATACCTGGTTCCAGGTAATGCAGACGCCGAATCTCGTCGCCAACGGAACGTTTTCCTTCTTTGCTTCGGGCCTGCAGTCGACCGGGAACGACTTTGCCGACTTCCTGCTTGGGCTGCCGGACTTCTACTCGCAGCAGTCTTCGCCGACCTTCTATGAGCGGGCAGCCGATGGCGCTCTCTTCGTCCAGGACAGCTACCGGGTGCGGTCGAATCTCACCCTCAATTACGGCCTGCGCTGGGACTACGTAACGCCGTGGAAGGAGATGCACAACCAGATCACCACGTTTGCGCTGGGCCAGCAGTCTGTGGTGTTCCCAGGCGCGCCGGCAGGCTACCTGGTGCCCGGCGATCCGCTGCCCGGTGGAGGGCGCGTGCCTGCCGGCATTGCGCCTACGCCTTTGGACAACTTCTCGCCGCGATTCGGAATTGCGTACTCCCCGAACGTTTCGACCGGTATTTTTCATTCTTTGACTGGCGGTCAGGGAAGGACCAGCATTCGTCTCGGCGGCGGGCGATTCTTTACCTCGCCCCAGGGCCTCACCGTGGCTTACCCCACGGGCAATCCGCCTTACGGCTTGACCTACACGAGCCCCGAATCTCCGCTGATGCAGGAGCCGTTTATCGGCTCGCTCACCGGCACCAACTATATCCAGCAGTTCCCGGTGGATGTGCCTCCTTACAATGTCTCGCCTTCCAACCCGGACAATAACGTGGATTGGGATCGCTATTACCCGATCAGCGGCGCCGGCAGCGTGTGGTACAAGAACAAGACCTCCTATGCCATGCAATACAACCTGACGGTGGAGCGCCAGATCGGCGCAAACAGCGTTTTCAGCGCAGGCTATATCGGGTCGCTGGGACGCAACTTGCTCACCGTCCATGACGCAAATCCCGGCGTGCCTTCTCTGTGCCAGAGCCTGAGCCTGCCGTCGGAGGTTGAGTCGGGCACTCAAACCTGCGGGCCATTCGAGGAGAACCTTGTATTCACGCGGCCTGATCGCACGGTGGTCAACGGAACGCGCGCGCCGTTTGAGAATGCGATCGGCACCGATGCCTATTACCAGAACATGGGCAACTCGCACTACCATGCCCTGGAACTCACGATGAAGCGCACCGAGGGGCCGCTGACCTTCCTTGCCGGCTACACGTACTCGAAGTCGATGGACCAGACCTCCAACATCCAGGAACAGGTGGATCCCTACGACTACCAACGCCTCGACTGCATCTCGGCCTTCGATCTGAAGCACGACTTCGTCGTCAGCTATGACTATGTTTTGCCGTTCGACCGCCTCAGCCATAACCGGTTCGCAACAGGATGGGAGTTGTCGGGGGTGACTCGCTTCGCCACAGGTCTGCCCGTGACCTTTGCCAGCTACGGCGACAACTATCTTGTCCAGGTGCAGAATAATGGCGTCAATTCCATCAGCATCGACATGCCGAACTACGACGGCGGCGGTTATCACCTGAACCACAATCCACGCAACGGCAAACCGTATTTCAACACCGCTGCGTTTACCCCCAATGCGCCTCCTTATGTACCCTACGGCACGCAAGGCAACTCGAAACGGCGCATGTTCTACGGGCCGGGCATGGAGAACACCGACGCGGCGTTGCATAAGACGACTAAGTTTGCCGAGAGAGGCTCGCTCGAACTTCGCCTGGAGATGTTCAACGTCTTCAACCATGCGCAGTTTTATCCCTACGGTTCGGTGAATGGAGACATCAGCGATTCCAACTTCGGGTACGTGACGCAGGCTGCCGATGCGCGCATCGGCCAGATTGCCGCGAAATTCAATTTTTAGAGGGCACGCCCATGGAGATGACGCTGCTTTTCGCGGGGAGACTGTTTGCCGCGCTTTTGCTGGGAGCCGCCGTGGGGCTCGAACGGCAATGGCGCCAGCGAATGGCGGGCACGCGAACGAATGCACTTGTGGCCGCGGGAGCATCGGCTTTTGTCATGGCCGGACTCCTGCTCGATGGCGATCCGTCAGCACGAGGCCGGATCGCCTCTTACGTGGTCTCGGGTGTGGGGTTTCTCGGCGCCGGCGTCATCTTTAAGGACGGCGCCAACGTCCGCGGACTGAATACCGCGGCCACGATCTGGTGCTCGGCCGCAATGGGAGTCCTGTGCGGGTTCGGGAAACCGCACCTTGCCGTGCTGGTGGCCATGGCGGTCTTGCTGACGAACACTGTCCTTCGTCCCCTGGCCTATCGTCTCCATCCGGTTCTGCCGGCCGCCGAGCCTGTTGAGACTCTCTACGAATTCACTTTCACGTGCAAGGAGTCCGATGAAACCCACCTTCGCTCCCTTTTCATGGCCACCATTGCGCAGGAGTCCGCGATGCTCCATGGGATTTATAGCGAGAACCTCCCAAGCGCCTGTCAGACTCGGCTTCGAGCCGAAGTGGTGACACCGGGAAGACAGAATGCCCTCGTCGAAAGGATTGCGATGCGCCTTTCCATCG
>JASHUF010000072.1 GCA_030040175.1 Acidobacteriaceae bacterium | reverse complement strand
CAACCAGCAGGATCAGATCGCCGAGGCCGGCACCGATCCGGCGGCCCGGGTCGACCTTTATGTCAAGTTCCTGAACGAGCGCGCCGACACGATCAAAGGCCTCACTCCGCGCGCCCATTCGAGCGCCCGCAGTTCCCGTCTCGACGGCGAGCTTCAGGATTTCGCCGCTCTGATGGATGAGCTGGGCGACAATCTCGACGTCTACTCCGACCGCAAAGCCGATATCCGCAAGAGCCTGAAGGGCTTGAACGAAGGAGTCCAGCGCTGGCAGGAGATTCTCACCAGTCTGCCCAGCGAGCCCGGTTTCCAACTCTCCCGCGAGGATGCCATCGCCAGCGGCAACGACCTGTCCGCGCAGGCCAAACAGATTACCGCCGACCAGACCGAGTACTTCAAGGAGCACAAGGACCAAAAGGGACAGGACCGCGCCGAGCCCAAGTGACGCCAGGGAGTAGCCATTAGGAAGTAGACAGTAGAGATATAGAGAGCAGAGGCAGTCATCTGTTCCCTGCTCCCTGCTCTCTGCTCCCTGCCCCTGCTCCCTGCTCCCTGCTATCCTCCACTTGGTGATCCCTGAGGTTGTCCCCATTTTTCAGGAGGAGTACCGGGCGCTGCGGCCGCGCGCGCCCATGCCGTCCATCCAGGTCCAATTCCGGCGTTTCACGTCTCTGAATACGACCATCCGTCTGCGGGAAGGCCGGATCTTCGTCCATCTCTCCGACTTGCTCGAAGGCGCACCGGAGTCTGTCCTCCATGCCATCGCCCATATCCTTCTCGCCAAGCTTTACAAAAAGCCGGTCGATGCCGCGCACAACCTGCGCTTCAAGCGCTTTGCCTCGAGCGCCGCGGTGATCCGCCAGACAGAATCGATTCGCACAGCCCGCGGCAGCAAGCGCTACCTGGGCCCCGAAGGCCGGTACTTCCACCTCGACGAGGTCTTCGACTCTCTCAACCTGCGCTTCTTCGGCGGGTTGCTCGGCCGGCCGGAGCTCACCTGGAGCGAGCATCTGGCCAGGCGCTCGCTCGGCCATTACGACGCCGCGCACAATACGATTGTGGTCAGCCGCGTCTTCGACCGGCCGTCCAGCCCGCGCTATGCGCTCGAATACCTGCTCTACCACGAGATGCTTCATCTCAAGCACCCGGTGCGCATGCGCGGCCTGCGGCGCTGCGTGCACTCGCGCGAGTTCAAGGCCGAAGAAGAGCGCTTTCCGCGGTTGACTGAGGCTCTCGCCTTTCTCAAGCGCCTTTAGAGCGTTTTCGGTTCACATGTTGACAAGCCGGGATTATGCAACGTGGCTCTTTCTTGAGGAAAGAGCCACTCGGCAGCATCGACCTTGTAAAAACTTGAACCGAAAACGCTGTAGCCGGTCGTCTCTCCCTCGCTCTGACGAAAAATTCTTTCGTCCCCGGCGGCTGACATGAGAAACTTCTAGCCGAAGCCACCAAGCACCTTCCCGCCTTGAGTGCTCGACGGACGATGCTCTGTCCTGGCGCTCGCTTTCTCAAGGCGATTTCCCCTTCTGCGCGGCCTGGCGAAGGCACGGGGTCGATCTGTCGCCATCTTCTCGGGCGGCGGGAATGGATTTATCTCGCTTTTCAGCCGGTTGCAAGCTGCCGACGCAAACAGGGGAACATGAGGTTCAAGCTGCGACTGCTGGGCTCTCTTGTGCTGGCGCTTTTCCCGCTGTTGCCGGCACAGAGGGCCGTAAGTCAAACCGGGGAGCTCCGCGGCATCGTCCTCGATCCGAGCGGAGCGGCCATCCCCGGCGCCCAGGTCACGCTCGCCGGGGGCGGCCGAACCCTCCAGGCCCGCACCGGCGCCGACGGCGTCTTTGCCTTCCACGCGCTTCCTTCGGGCGCATATTCGGTCTCCGCCGCGGCCAAGGGGTTCGCCTCGCAAACCATCTCCAGCGTGGCCGTCACCCAAGGCCGGGTGAGGAAGGTCGAGCTCGCCCTCAAAATCGCTGTGGAGCCCGAAGACGTGACCGTCTCCGGCCAGGCGCGAGGGGTCGCTGCTCTCAACCCCGATCAGAATGCGAGCGCGATGGTGCTGAGCGGAAGCGCCCTTAACGCTCTCTCCGACGATCCCGACGAGCTCCGCAACGAGCTGCAGGCCCTGGCCGGACCGGCAGCAGGTCCGAGCGGCGGCCAGATCTACATTGACGGATTTGCCGGCGGCCAGCTTCCGCCCAAGTCGTCGATCCTCGAAGTCCGCGTCAACCAGAACCCCTTCTCCGCGGAGTTCGACCGCCTCGGCTACGGCCGCGTGGAGATTATCACCAGGCCGGGCACGCAAAAGCTGCAGGGCAGCGTTACGGCCGGCGGCAACGATTCCGTCTTCAACACCGCGGTGCCGCTGGTAGCCGCCCAACCCGGCTACTACCAGTACGCCATCGTCGGCAATCTCAGCGGACCGCTCTTCAAACGCGCCTCGGGCTTCTTCAGCGGCTATTACGCCTCCCGGCAAAATCAGGCCATCGTCGACGCGCTCAATCCGCAGAACACGAGCACCTCCATCCAGGAGGCCGTTCCCCAGCCCATCGATTATCTGCTGCTGAACCCGCGCATCGATTTTCAAGCGGGCAACAACACACTCACCGTGCACGATTTTTTTTACCGCACCCGGGAATCGGGCAGCGGCGTGGGCGCGCTCAATCTGTCTTCGCAATCGAGTAATGTCATCAGCGAAGAGAACGCCCTCGAGCTCGGCGACACAGTCCTGGTCAACGCGCAGCTGGTGAATGAAACCCACTTCCAGTGGAGCCGCATTTACAACGACCAGGTGCCGTCGAGCAATCAGGAGCCCGCGAGCCTGGCGCCCACCGTCGCCGTCGAAGGCGCCTTCACCAGCGGCGGAAGCGCGCAGGGCACCGAGCGCGACCTCCAAAACAACTTCGAGATTCAGAATTATTCCACCGCGCTTCTCGGCGTGCACACGCTGCGCTTCGGCGCGCGTCTGCGCCTTTACGACGACCAGAGCACTTCCACCGGCGGCGTCAACGGTACCTACACGTTCTATTCGCTCGCCGACTATACCGCCGGGACTCCCGATTTCTACTCCGCCACCGTGGTCAACAACGCGCAGGCCTCGGTGCTGCTTTTTGACGGCGCGCTCTACTTCCAGGACGACTGGCGCGCGCGCCCGAACTTCGATGTCTCCGCCGGCCTGCGCCTCGAGGGACAAAACCGCATTCGCGATCACGCCGACTGGGCGCCCCGGCTGGCCCTTGCCTGGAGCCCCGACCAGCGGCTGGGCACAGCGCAGCCGCGCACCGTCTTCCGCGCCGGCTCCGGCTGGTTTTACAACCGGTTTACGGTGCCGAATTTCTTCAGCACCGATTCCGGCACGCCGTACGTAATGAACGCCATCCACCACAATGGCGTAAGCGAGCCGGAGTTCTCCGGTTCCTGCGCACCCTGCAATTACTTTCCCGGCGCCGTCTCCACGCCTGCGCAGGTGAGCGCGAATCTCGTTCCCGCCGTGCAGACCGTCGACCCGCATTTTCGCGCCGCGCTCGATATGCAGACCGGGGCCGGCCTGGACCAGCAGATTACGCGCGCCATCATGGCCAATGTCACTTATCTCTACACCCGGGGCGTTCACCAGTACCTCGAGAACAACGTGAGCGCGCCCGCCTTTGACGCGGCCACTTACACCGTCACCGGCGCGCCGCCGAGCCTCGAGAATTATCAATTTCAGTCCGGCGGCGTTTACCGGCAGAATCAGCTCATCTTCACGCTGAATACGCAGCTCAAGCGCGTGGTGCTCAATGCCAACTACATGCTCAACGAGGCCAAGAGCGACACGCAGGGGGTGTATTACTTTCCCTCCGTGCCCCAGGATCCGGGCATCGATTACGGCCGCGCCAGCTTCGGGAACCGGCAGCGGCTCACGTTCATCGGATCTTGGAGCGCACCCTACGGCATCAGCGTGAGTTCCCTCCTGCTGGCGCAATCGGGCACTCCCTACAACCTGACCATCGGCGACGACGCGACCGCAAGCAACCAGTTCAACGCCCGGCCCACCTACGGCGCCTGCGGCGCCGCGAATGTGGTGGCAACGCAATACGGCTGCCTTGACACCGATCCCGCGGGCAAGGGCGAGCGCATGGTTCCCTACGGAGCCGGGATTGGTCCGGCGAACGCCGCGGTTCACCTGCGCCTGAGCAAGGTGTTTGGCGTGGGACCGCGCGTGACGTCCGCAAGGGAAGGACAAAGCTTTCAAACCGGAAGCAGCGTCAGCCGGCGCGGCCTGAGCGGGGGCAGCGGATCGGTGCGCCTGGATGAGTCCGCGCCGCGGCGCTACAACCTTACCTTCGTCTGCAGCGCGGCCAATCTGTTTAACATGGTGAACCTGGCTCCGCCCAACGGGGTTATGCTTTCGCCGCTCTTCAACAAGTCGCAGGCGCTCGCGCCGGGGGGCTTTCAAAGCGCCACCCCCGGCAATCGCGCCATCAGCTTCCAGGCAGGTTTTTCGTTCTGACCGTGTGCAGGAACTGGAGCCGAAACGGCCGAAACCGGGATTCAGGCGGGCTTCTCCACAACCGCGGCAACCGGCTCCGCTCTCCCCGCCTGCCGCGACGCTGTCCACAAGAGGATGCCGAGGCCGGCAAGCGCCGCGCCGGCGCTGGCCAGCTGCGCGTTCGAAAGCCCCCACAGTACCTTGGGGTTGCGGCGGATGAATTCAACCAGGAAGCGCGCCACGCCCGTCAGCAGCAGATACTGCCCGAGGATGGCTCCGCCGGCATGCGGCCTGCCGCCTCTGCGCCACAGCCACCAGCCGATGAGGAGCCCGGCAGCCATCTCGTAGAGCGGCGTGGGATGCACGGGCACGGTCGTCGGATCGATGCCGTGGGGAAAGCTCATGCCCCAGGGCAACTTCGTGGGAATCCCGTAACAGCCGTCGCCGGAGAGAAAGCAGCCGATGCGCCCCAACCCGTAGCCGACCGCGGCCGCAGGCGCGGTCAGGTCAAGCGTGCGCAGCGCGCCGACCTTGGCCCGCCAGCCTTGGATAACCAGCGCGGCGATGCCGAACGTCAGTCCGCCGTACCAGGCAAAACCGGCCGGATCGTAAAGCACCCGCCAGCCCAGCTCGCGAAAATCGGCGGGCGTGTCGAGCACATGCCAGATTTTGGCGCCCACAATCCCGGCCACCACAGTCATGGCCACCATGCCCACGGCATCGGCGTCGATGCGCGCGCGCCGGAAACCGCGATCGACCACAATCGCCGCGCCCACCGCCGCCAGCCAAAGCATCAGGCCGAAGGTGGGAAGGCTAAAGTGCCCGATATGAATAAAGGGATACATCTCTCACCAGTATAGACGCGGCCGCCCTCCCGCGGGTTCGGGCCGGAATGCCCTTCCGCCCCAGGCCCGATTTACACAGGTTCGCGCCGCGATAATCGGCGCGATACTGGGTGCATGGCTACCATGACCTACCAGGGGCTCGAAGTTCTTTATTCCCGTCAGCAGATAGCCGAGCGTGTGGCCGAGATGGGCGCACAGATTACCCGCGACCTGAACGGCGAACGGCTGGTGATGATCGGCGTGCTCAAGGGCGCCGCGCCCTTTCTGGCCGATCT
>JASHUF010000071.1 GCA_030040175.1 Acidobacteriaceae bacterium | reverse complement strand
GTGAAGGTAAAAAAACCCGGCTCCTGCACGGTCCCGGCGCGCAAGCTCTACGACTACATCAAGCTCCTGCCCGACGGCGAAATCTCCATCAAGCTGCTTGAGAACCATTGGGTGCAGATCCGCAGCGGTCGTTCCAACACCAAGATCGTCGGCATGGCGCGCGCCAACTACCCACAGGTTCCCGAGTTTCCCGCGATCGCTGCCACCAGCATCTCTCTGAGCGCGCTCAAGACACTGATCGCCCGCACCATCTTTGCGATTTCCAACGAAGAATCGCGCTATACGCTCAATGGTGCTCTGCTCGTTCTCAAGGCCGAATCACTCGCGATGGTAGCCACGGATGGCCACCGGCTCTCATTCGTCGAGAAGCCGGGCGAAACCCTCGAAGGCATCAGCGGCGAGAAGCGGGTGCTCGTGCCGCGCAAGGCGCTCCAGGAGCTGCAGCAGCTCCTGGCGAACACCGATGTTGAAAAGATCGAGTTTGCCGACGATGAGCATACGCTTTTCTTCCGCGTTGGCCATCGCACCTTGAGCACGCGCAAGCTTACCGGCCAGTTTCCGAACTTTGAGGCCGTGATGCCGCGCGACAACTCGAAGTTTGCCGTGGTGCGGTCGAGTGAGCTGTCTGCGGCCATCCAGCGTGTGGCCCAGTTCGCCGATGAGCGCTCCGGCGCCATCCGCCTGCGCCTCGAGGGCAATGAGCTCAAGATCAGCGCCAACTCCACGGAGTCCGGCGAGAGCGAGGACACTATCGACACGCCTTACTCCGGCGAGCCCCTGGTCGTGGGCTTTAACTCCATCTACATTCTCGATTTCCTCAAAGCGCTGAACAACGAGGGCGAAGTGCGCCTCGAGTTCAAGGACTCCCAGTCCGCCGGCCAGATGCGCCCCGAGGACCCTGACGCCGAGTACAAGTACCGTTACGTGCTCATGCCCATGCGCATTTGACCCTCCCTCAAAACCAGGGCTGCGCTTGAACCCCGGCCTTTGCGCCGGGGTTCTTCTTGCGGCCCCGGGATCCGGGCCGGCTGCGCGCGCGGCCGCATCCACGTCTCTTGGCAGGGCTATGGCGCGTTCGCCCCGGCCAAGGTGCCACTGGCAGAACTTTTGGTTCCGTTTACCCCAATTTCTTCTTTACACCGGGGATGAATCGACATCATACTCATCCTCAAGCCGGTCTCGAGTCCCTCACCTACCTCGACCGTTCGAAGCAAGCAATTGAAACTGCCGGTTAAAACCATATCTCCGAACGTCCGGACACCGTTGAATGGGTTGTTCTACCGCCCGGTTTTTAGGAGGAATCATGAAGACCATCGCCAGGATTGCCCTTTTCGGGTTGATTGCGGTTGCGGCCGCGCCGCTGGGTTTTGCCCAGGGAATTACGACCGGGACGGTTGAAGGAACGGTAAGCGATCCCTCGGGGGCCGTAGTTCCGGGCGCGCAGGTCCAATTGACCAACCAGGCGAACGGCCTCAAGCTGGTTCAGGTTTCCGCCGCCGCCGGCTCTTTCAAGTTCTTTTTAGTCCCCATCGGAACCTACAGCGCGCTCATTACGGCCAACGGGTTCGCCAACGAGCAGATCAGCAATATTCAGGTGGTCTCCGGGGCGACGACCAATCTGAACCAGGTCAAGCTCCGCGTCGCCAGCGGCCCGGCCCAGGAGGTCGAGGTCAACGGTTCGGCGTCCGCATTGCTTGAGACCACCGACTCGCAGGTGACCACGACCTTCAGCACCGAATCAGTTGAAAACCTGCCGCTCAATAACGGCTTCGACACCATTGCCGAAGTGATTCCCGGAGTGGTGACCACGGGAGGCGATGTTTACGGGGACCGTTTCACCAATGCGAATGGCGACAACTTCTCGGTCAACGGCCAAAGCGGGCGCTACAACAACTTCGAGATCGATGGCCAGTCGAACAACGACAACACGATTAACGGACCTAGCGCATTTTTCGGCAGCCAGGATGCGATTTCGGAGATCCAGGTGATCACCGACGACTACAGCGCCCAGTATGGCCGGAATGCCGGCGCGGTGGTGAATTACATCACGAAATCGGGATCCAACGCATTCCATGGAAGCGCCTTCGAGCTTTATCAGGGCCAATTCCTAAGTTCGCATTTCAACTTCGAAGAGAACCCCATCTTTGGTTTCTGTCCGCCGGGTGTAAGTCCGTCGACGGGTTGCACGGCGCCGGTTCTTCCCCGCTATGTCGAGAATCGCGTTGGAGCGACGATTGGCGGTCCCATCATCAAAAACAAGCTCTTCTTTTTCTATAGCACCTTCTGGGATAGGATTCGCACCGGAGTGACACCGTCCACATCTTCGGGTCTCACTCCCGACGCCGTCGGCCTGGCGACGCTCAACACCACTTTTTCCGGCGATCCCGGCGCCTTAGCGTTACTCAGCTATGGCCCCTATTCCATCACGGCCGGTAATCCTAAACCGGTTCCGGTGTCTCCCAGCCTGGCTGCTGAAGTGGAGTCGGTGTCGCCTGTCACCTGTACGGCGGCTGGCATCTGCGATGAACCCGTCACCGACGCTGCGGGCAACACGGCCATGGTCGAAGAACAAACCGTAACCCGCTCCATCGCTCTTCCCTCCAATGACCAGGAAGAGCTGGCTCGTCTCGATTGGCAGCCCACGGAGAAGGATCACTTCTTTGCCCGCTACTTTTACCAGCCGGAGTTCGGTATCGCTGCGGGCAGCGACGGCATCTCCGCCGGCGACTGGGTGACGGTGCCTTCGGTCACTTACTCCGTGGGAGCCGATTGGACGCATACCTTCACCACCCATTTCGTCGACCAGGTGCGCTACGGCTTCCAGGAATCCAAAGTCCCATTCGAAGGCGGGGCATTTCCAGACTGCGTTGTCACAAACTTTGGCGCGTGCCCGGCGCAGATGGTATTCTACGGCGCCAATGACGACTTGAACTTCGGTGGAGACGTCAGTTTCCCTCAAGGGCGTACGGTCAAGGTCACCCAAATCCAGAATAATGCCACCTGGACCCGTGGCGCGCAGACGTTTCTCTTCGGCGGAGAGTTCGATTACCAGAACACCCCCATCTCAGGAATCTTCTACTATACGGGCAATCCGAATTACGGAATCCTGAGCAACCTGATGGGAGCGCCCGATGTAGGGCTGGAAGCCGAGACAGGGGTACCGGGCGTGTCGAGTTTTGCCGAACTGGCGAACGGCAATCTTTCTGTTCCCTACACCGAGCCCGACATCGCCGCATACTTCCAGGACGACTGGAAGGCATTCCCAACCTTGACCCTTCATCTTGGCGTGCGTTGGGAGTTCTTCGGCCAGGCGGTCGACAAACTGCACGATTTAACCGAGACGCGCGAGTCCAATCCCAGCACCGCCTTCTGGGACACTTCGCTGCCCCTCAGCGAGCGTACAGTGCCCGACGTGGCGCAGGTCTATACGAATTTCGAGCCCCGCATCGGTCTGGCATGGAATCCCGACTTCGACCGGAAGCTGGTGGTCAGCGCCGGTTACGCCATCAACGCCAACCCGTCGTTTTATAACATCATTTTGCTCGTCCACGACTATGCGCCGGCGACCAACACCGGCGCATTCCTGTGCGGCGCCAACGCCTGCGTTCCCTCGAGCGGCTCCATTCTGAGCTCGGACTTCCGCACCCTCAACTTGCCTGCTTTGCCCACCGGCGGCGATCCCGGCCAGGATCTCGTGGATACCCTTCCCAGCAACTTCCGCACGCCCTATGTGCAGACCTGGACCCTCGGTGTTGAGCATCAAATCGGCGGCTCCGCGGTGGGAGAAGTGCGCTACGTCGGCTCCAAGACCACCGACGACTTCCAGTCGCTCGATGCCAATCCTTTCCTGCTGCCGGTCACCACGGCCTTTCCGAATTTTTACCCCGGATTGTCGCTCTGCTCGGACCCGGCGGCCGACGGGTACGGACGTCCCAATTGCAACTACGGAAACGTGATCGAGACTGCAAACGGGGGCTGGGCCGAGTACAACGCGCTGGAGCTGAACCTGTCCACGCAAAACTATCACGGCCTGACCTCGACCGTTTCCTACACCTTCAGCAAGGCCCTGAACAACGCCACCGACGCATTTGTCAGCACCGGCTCCGGCGGCAGCACCATCGCCTTTCCCCAGGACCCGCTCAACCCCAGCGCGGGCGAGCGGGGACTCAGCGGCAACGACTTTCCCAATGTGGTAGGTTTCCAATTCACCTACAACCTTCCCGACTTCGTGCACGGGAACAACTTTGCGTCAAGAGTGACGAATGGCTTCATGCTGAGTAGCGTATATCGATTCAGCAGCGGCATCCCCTATACGCCGGTTCAGCCAGTGACCCTCGACACCAACACCGGCGACACCAGCTTTTGCGATGAAGCTTTCAATGACGACGTGATTCGAAACGACACCTGCCGGCTGGTGCTCTCGAACAAGAGTGCCCCCGTCAACAGCGTGGCTTACCTCAACCCGTACACAGGCCCAATCGTATATACGGCCGAAAACCCATATGGAGCCCCGACCTTGGGAACGCCAGAGTATGTGGCCTATGACAGCGACTCCCCGACCTACAACAGCAATGGCGTCCTAGTGAGCTACAACCCGGGCACGCCGGTGAATCCCGCAAGCACACACTGGATCATCGACAACCAGGCCTATGCGATGAGCGTCAACAATCCCTATCCCGGATCGCCAAGAAGCCTGCTGCGCGGACCGATCCTCAGCGAGCTGGACGCAACCCTTGCCAAGACGACCAGGATCACGGAGCGCGTGTCATTGCAGCTTTCGCTCGCGGCTTACAACGCGTTGAACCAGCAATATCTCGGCCCGGGCGTTGTCTACGTGAACTCGCCCATCTTCACCAGCAATGCTTACAATTCCTCGGGAACCAATCTTGCGGGCAATACCTCGGGCAACCGGTTCTTGATTCTGGGAGCGAAGATACTCTTCTAACGCATTTTCTGAGTAGCTGTATCCCGAAGACGGAAGGCAGAGTCGACGCGACCAACAGGGAGCGGCGGCCTTACGAGGAAATGAAAAGGACACAGTAACTCAGAAAATGCCGTAGAAGCATTCGCGAAGAACCGGCAAAGGCTGGCTGCGGCGCATTACCTGGTTTGCGGCGACGCCCTGGCCGAAGGCAATCCAACCGGAAAAAAACAAAAGCCCCGGCATCGTCCGGGGCTTTTTGTTTTCCAATTGCGGTCCGGTTTCAGAAGAGGCAGGCTCACGCAGCCGGCGCCCGCAGAAACGCGAGCGCCCGCTGGAGGTACGCCTTCAGGTCCTTGCGCTGAACCACGGCATCGAGAAATCCTTTTTCCAGCAGAAACTCCGCGCGCTGAAATCCCTCCGGCAGCTTCTGCCGTATGGTCTGCTCGATCACCCGCGGCCCGGCAAAGCCGATCAATGCGCCCGGTTCGGCGATGTTCAAATCGCCGAGCATGGCGAAGCTCGCCGTCACCCCTCCAGTGGTGGGGTCGGTGAGCACGGAGATGTAGGGCACCTTCGCCTCGTCCAGTACGGCGAGCGCGGTGGAGATCTTCGCCATCTGCATCAGGCTCACCACGCCTTCCATCATGCGCGCCCCGCCCGAGGCGGCCACAATGATCAGCGGCTTGTGCGTCTCCCGCGCCCGGTCGACGGCGCGCGCAATGGTCTCGCCCACCACCGCGCCCATTGATCCGCCGATGAACGCGTACTCCATCGCGCACACTACCACGTCCTGCTCGCCCAGGCAGCCCACCGCGCTCAGGATGGCGTCATTCAGTCCCGTCTCTTCCTGCGCCTTGCGCAACCGCTGCTTGTACGGCTTCACATCACTGAAGTTCAGAGGGTCGGTCGACTTCAGTCCGCCGTCCACCAGCTCGTAGCCCGGCTCGAGCAGCAGGTCCAGCCGCTCGCGCGCCCGCAGCTTGAAGTGATGCTGGCACTTCGGGCATACGTGCAGGTTGGTTTCGAGCTCCGCCTTGAAGATCGTGGCCCGGCAACTGGGACACTTGGTCCACAGTCCCTCGGTGCGCACATTTTTCTGGCCCGCCTCGCCGCCGTTATCCGGTCCCGGCCCCGCCTCGTTGTCGCCGTCTTCGCGCTTGAACCACGACATACCGAAACTCATTGTAAATGCTGCGTCTCTTACCCGGCCCATGGTTACGACGAGAACGCGGACGGTGGGTACAGGTTTTAGGCAGTGCCTGACGAACCCGGTCGCGCGGCCTTGTAACAAGGGCACGGCTTCAGCCGGGCCGAAAAGTCTTCCGGAATGGGGCGGGTTTTAACCCTTGAGGGACCGTTCCTCTGCCGCGAACAGCCACTTTTTTGGTTTGTCAGACACGGGTTGGCCCGCACATTGAGCTGCACTTATCGAATGGGCTTCAGCCCCTGGGAAAGCTTCTTTTGAGACTTGCCATGACCAGCCATGCGCCCGCTCGCGTTCATTTCCCTCCGCGCAGATAGGCGTCGTCTCCGTCGATCCAGTCCTGCCGCGGCGGATTGAAGATGTCGAGCGCGATCGAGTCCTCGAGCGCGATCACCTCGTGCGGCGCGTGCGGCGGAATGCACAGAATCTCGCCCGCGCGCACCGTCGTGGGTCCCTCGTCCAGCACAAACTCGAGCGCCCCTTCGACCACGTGGCTCATCTGCTCGTGAAAATGGTGGTGCCGCGGCACATGCGCGCCTTTCTTCAGCACCAGCCGGGCCAGCATCGTCTTCTCCCCGGTCACATACTGCCGCTTCACCAGCGGATTCATCTGCTCCGCCTTCACGTCAGTCCAACGATAGTGTGTGCTTTCCGCCACAATCCCTCCACCACAACCAACGGATCACTGTCCACTGGTTCACGGCCGGTGATACGGATGCCCGGCCAGAATGGTCAGGGCGCGATAGATCTGCTCGGCCATCACCAGCGCGGCGAGCGCGTGCGCCAGCGTCATCGCGCCCAGTGAAAGCACCAGTCCCGCCTGCTTCCGCGCGTTCTCGCTCCATCCGTCCGCCGGCCCCACTGCAAAGACGATCTGCCGCGCGCCTTCATCCCGCCGCGCGCCCAGCCAACTCGCCAACGCCTGGGAAGTCATCTGCTTGCCGCGCTCGTCCAGCAGCACCGTCACCGGCGCCGCGCGGCCCTTCTGCCGTCCCAGCCACGCAAGCAGCGCATCTTCGCTGCGGAACGCCTCGGCCCGGCAGTCGGACCAAGCCGAGCTCCGCTTCAGGTACTCCCGGGTGAGAGCCTCGTATCCGTCCCCGTCCCGGCCCTTTTGACCCACATGCGCCAGCGTGAGTTGCATGCTCAGGAGCATACCGCAGCCACCTCCGGTCCGCCTTGAACGAAAACCGTGCCCGCCTGCCTGGCGCCAGGCTCCGAATTGCTCCACGAGATGGGACGGATATGACCCAAAACGGGTCCAAATGCACATTTTCCGGTATGAACCGCCACAAAAGTTGCATTATCGGGATCATCCCTACAGAATTTCATATATATCACCGAGATCGACCCGTGGAAGGCACAAGATAACCAATTTGTAATTAACGAATTGCCTCATATTTGCGGCCGTTTCGTCGATTGGTCACCTTCGTGCTAAGTACCGGACGGGACTCTACCTTACTTTTTCGAAGCGAAGCTCATTCGCTCTCGAACCTGGCAGCAGCCGACCTTTCCATTTGCACCCGTGGAGGAACCCTGCATATGTCAAACCTTTCCGCCTGTTTCCGCTTTGCCTTCCCGCCCGCACTTAAATCCGGTCTCCGGTCTCGCCGGCTCTGGACGCAGGTGGTCTCGCTGGGTGTGCTTCTGTTCGGCTGCTCGTTCGCATCCGCGCAGGGCATCATCACCGGCGGCATCTCCGGGTCAGTGACTGACCAGACCGGCGCGGTCATTCCCAACGCCGCAGTGGCGGTTACGAACGACGCCACGGGGACGGTTGTGCAGAGCACTTCCAACGGCCAGGGAGACTTCACGATCGCCGACCTGCCCATCGGTGTGTACACCGTCAATGTGTCGGCGAGTGGTTTCAGCGCGCAGACACTCAAAGGCGTGCACGTCATTGCCGGCAATCAGACGCCGGTCAAGGCTGCGCTCAACCTGGGCAAACAGGCGGAGACGATCGAGGTTGAGGGCTCCGCCTCCGAGTTGATCAACACGGAATCGGCCCAGTCGGAGATCATCGTGGACACGGAACAGTTGGCCACCGTTCCCGTGGCCGGCGCCATCGATAACGTGACCCTGATGGTCCCGGGCGTTGTCATGACGCACTCTGACGCGTTTTCGAATACCAACGGCGTGAACTTTTCCGCCAACGGCGAGCGCGGACGCTCCAACAACTCCGAGATCGACGGCCAGACCAACAACGACGATTCCATCGGCGGCCCCAGCTTCTTTTTCTCCAATCAGGACGCGCTGCAGGAGCTCCAGGTCATCACCACCGATATGACGGCGCAATACGGCCGCAACTTCGGCTCGGTGGTCAATTACATCACCAAGAGCGGGACCAATCAGTTCCACGGCACGGCGTTTGAATATTACCTGGGATCCTGGGGATCGTCGCTCACGCAAGCCGACAAAGATCCGCAGTTCGGCAATTGCCCTCCCGGATCAGACGCCGCATACGCCGCCGCCAACGGGTGCGGCTTGATCAAGGTCGCCCGCTTTGTTGAGAATCGGTGGGGCGGCACGCTGGGCGGGCCCGCATTAAGGAATAAACTCTGGCTCTTTGGCAGCACCTTCTGGGCGCATGAATATCAGACCAGCCCGCCCACAACCACGAGCGGGGCGCTCTTCCCCGATGCGAACGGACTCAGCCAATTGCAATCGGACTATGCCAGCAATCCCGCGGTTACCGCCATGGTGGACGATGGCCCTTACTCCATCAAGAACGGCAATCCTCAAGCCATTCTTTCGTCCACCGTCAACGGGACTGCCTGCGCGGCCGTGGGCACGCTGAACGCCAACGGCAGTTGCAGCGTTGCCGTGACCGACGGCAACACCGTCCAGAACATTGAAATGGGCGGCGTTAGCCGGTCCGTACCCGAGCAAGTGCTGGACCAGGAAGAATTGGGACGCTTGGATTTTCAGGCGACTTCAAAAGACCGCTTCTACGTGCGCTATGTTTATCAGAACAACCCCTGGACTCCAGCCTGGTACCTTTTCTTCCCCACCGGCATTGCCTCCGGCGGTTACTCCGTGGTTACGGGCATCACGCACGAAGTGGGCGGCGACTGGACGCATAGCTTTACCACCAACATGACGAACCAGGCGCGCTATGCCTTCCAGCAGGCCAAGATCGGGTTCCAGGAGGGAGGAATTTCCAGCTGCACCTTCAGCTCGCTGTCAACGTGCTCCTCCTTTGTCACGATTGGCGGAAGCGGAGCGGGATTTGGCTACGGCTTCGGCTCGGTCTTCGGCCAGGCCAGCCTTCCCCAGGGCCGCTTCGTCCGGGTAAACCAGGTGCAGGATAACGCGCAGTGGACCCACGGACGGCATACGATCCTTTTCGGCATGGAATACGACTACCAGGACTCACCCTGGGAAGGTCTGCCGAACATCACCGGCACCTTCAATTTCACTCCCAACATCACCATTTCACCCTACATTCCGACTAGCGTGACCTCCACCACTGAACAGGCGCAGCTCACCAATGGCTTCACCGATATGCTGCAGGGGATCGGCACGCTCGCGCTTTCCGAAGGCAATTCGACCATCCCCTTCCGGGAAAAGGATACTTCGTTCTACGTCCAGGACAACTTCAAGGTAACTGCCAATATGACCGTGAACCTGGGCCTGCGCTACGAGTACTTCGGCCAGAGCGCCAACCTGATCCATCAGCAGAGCGTGGCGCAGCAGGAGGGTCCCGACGCCTATTGGAGCAAGAGCCTTCCCCTTTCGGCCACCACCTTCCCGTCGGTCAATTCGGATTTTCGCAACGTCGAGCCGCGCATTGGCATTGCCTATACGCCGCCCAACGTTCCCAAGATGGTGGTGCACGCAGGGTTCGATCTTCTGGCCGATCCGGTCTTTTACAACATCTTCCTGAACATTGCCCAATCGGCTCCGGTCATCAACGCGGGACTGGTTTATTGCGTTTCGAACGCCGACGCGGCAGAGGCAGCCGAAGTTGCCGTGAACAACTGCGAACCCAACGGCGGCTGGTCGTACGCAACCGTGCAGCCGTTCGCCAAAACCAACAACTTGCTGCCCACGGGCGGCGATCCGCGCCTGAACCCGATTACCACCGTTCCCAACAACCTCCGCAACCCCATGGCCGAGATCTATTCGTTGGGTATCCAGTATCAGGTTGCTCCGTCTGCCGTTGCCGAGGTGCGCTATGTGGGCAACCACACCTTCGACAACTTTCAGCAGTACAACGCGAATCCCGAAATTGGGGTCGTCCAGAACACTTTCCCGAATTACGGCTCCGGGCTGACCGCGTGTACAACCCCGACCAATCCCCTCAACACGGCCGCGGTCGGCCGGCCGAATTGCAATTACAACGCGGTGACGGAAACCGGCAACACGGCGTTTCTTCTCTACAACGCCCTGCAAACCAGCGTCACGGTGCGAAACTTCCACAACTGGACGGGCACCGCCGGGTATACATGGAGCCGGGGAATCAGCAACGCCAGCGAAATCTTCTCCACCGGCAGTGGCGGCACCACCAGTGCCTATGCGCAGAATCCGCTCAGCATCGATGAGGGTGAGCGCGGCGTGGACGGCAACTCCTATACCAATGCGTGGGGCATCCAGTTGACCTACAACGAACCTTGGTTCAAGGAGCAGCACAATTTGCTGGGCCGGATCTTGGGCGGCTACTTCCTCAACAACTTCTATCAGTTCAACAGCGGCCAACCGTTCAACCCGATCCAGAATGCGCCCGTGGTGGGGTCTCCCAATGTGCTGGCGTACATCTGCACCGTCAACGATTGCAATGCCAAGACGCCTCCGGCGCCCGTAATTAATACCACCATGGCGGAATACAGCAACTGCGATCTGTATTTCGCCCTCAACTTCGGAAATCCTTGCCGTCCGATATTGCAGAATGCCAAGGCGCCGTTGGGCACCGTCGGCATCAACCTCGGACCCGGCGGCTATGTCGATTACGCCACCGGCGCTGCCGTTAATCCCAGCACCGAGCACTGGACCTGGAATAACCAATACGCTGCTCTCGCGGCGGGCAATCCCTTCCCCGGCGTCGGGCGCAACATTCTCCGCGGCGATAGCTGGAATAATTTGGATGCCTCAATTGGGAAGCATGTGAAGTTAACGGAACGCGTGGACATGCAACTTACAATGAACGTCTTCAACCTCATGAACCGGGCCTTCTACGGTGTTCCCGATCCCAATGTTGAAGACGATTATGTAACCGGCCAGTTTCTCACCCATTATTACGGTGTGGACCCCAATTCGAGCAGTGTTATCGGCGTAACCGGCGGTGGCGGCGGCGCGTACTACGCCGGCTTCGGCGACCGGAATGTCGAGCTGAGCGCGCACGTTACTTTCTAGCAACAAAGAATGCGCAGTCAACCCGAAGGGCGTCCCTCGCGGACGCCCTTTGCGCTTTCACAGCGTATTCCATCTAATATTTTCTGGTGCTTTTCTTCGTGGCGGCTTTCTTTGCCCGGGATCTTTTGCCCGCGGATTCTTTTCCTGCCGCACGCGCCGCCGCGCTCCGCGCCGATTTCGCTGCATTCTTCCGCATCGAGCGCGTCTTCTTTTTGAGCGCCGTCTTCAGCTCTTCATCGAACTCCGCCGGCGTGAGCGGCCGCGCCGATTTGCGCAATCTCTCGATGTCGTAAAACGCCCGCCGCTCGGCCAGAAACACATGCACCACAAAGTCCATGTAGTCCAGCAGAATCCACTCGCCCAGCCGCCGCCCCTCCACCGATTGCGCCGGCGTGCCGAAGCCGCGCTTGAGCTTGAGCTCGATCTCGTCGGCAATCGCAATCGCCTGGCGGTCGTTCAGGGCCGAAGTGACGAGAAAGAAATCCGCCAGGCCCGAGTCCACCGGATCGAGCTCCAGAATCCGCGTGTCCTGTCCCTTTTTCTCCTCGCAGACTTGAGCCGCGGCCTGCACCAGTCTGCGCGTCCCGGGTGCGACGCGCGATAGTGGTTGCGCTGGAATGGTCTTCATGCGTCCGGCAAACTCTCCAAAGCCAAACTCTCCAAGAGTTGATCGTATCGCCTCCGGCGCCGCGGAGGGAAATCACCGGTAAAGCCCGTGCGCGCGCACATACGCGGCGACCGCCTCCGGCAGCCACTCCCGCGCCGCGCTCTCCTGCCTCGCCGCGCCGCTTCGCGCAAGAATCCCGAGCCGCTCCCGGATCGCCGATGCGCTGATCGCAACCTCGAGCCCCGGCAGCAGATAGAGCGCTGCGGTGTCGCCATTCCGATTTTTCACGCGGAACCCGCGCACCACCACGCCGCCGCGCACCGCATCGCCCTCCGGCCACGGCGCAAGCGTCAAGCCCTGGGGCAGCGCTGCCTTCAGATCGTCCACCGGCCGACCCGGCCTGGAAGCTACAACGATCTCCGCCGCAAAGGGAATCTCCTCCGCGCGGTGCCACTGCCGCAACCCGAAAAAAGCGTCTGCGCCCACGAGGAAAAACAGTCGGCACGCGGCGCCCAGCTCCGCACGCACGCGCTCGAGCGTCTCCAGGCTGTAATTCGGGGTTCCCGCCGCGTTGGGCGCATCGGCCAGCGAAACCTCGAATCCCGGCTCCCCGGCGATCGCCAGCCGCGTCATCGCCAGCCGGTCTTCAAACGCCGCCGTCCCGCGCTGCCCCTTCAGCGGCTGCGTGCCTACCGGCGCAAACAGCACTGTATCGAGCGCGAGCGCCGTCCGCGCCGCACGCGCCACGGCCAGGTGCCCCAAGTGCGGCGGGTCAAAACTGCCCCCAAAAAACGCCGCGCGCCGCGCGCGCCCTCCGCCCGGTGTCTCGCTCATGGGTCCATCCTAGCAGCGAAGAAAACGGTTGCTGACGCGCCGGGCGCGCAATGCAGCCGCGGCGCGGTAGTGAGCCGGTTTGAATTTGCTTTGAAAGGGCACGGCTTCAGCCCTGCCGGCAAGGGCCAAAATAAATGCGGGCTTTAACCCCGGAGAGATGGTTCTTTCGAACTGAACCACTACGCAAGGCGTGGGGGGCGCGCCAACTCCTCCCCGCATCCGATAAAATCGTTGCGTCATGCGTTACCTTATCCTTCTCGTCGCCCTGCTCGGTGTCGTGGACGCTTCCCTTGCGCTCAAGGTTCACTACGACACCGGCACTGAGCCCTGCTCCATCAACGAGCACTGGGACTGCGGCATCGTCAATCACAGCCCCTTTTCCGTGATTCACGGCGTCCCTGTCGCGGCCATCGGCATCGCCGGCTATCTGCTGACCGGCGCATTGGCTTTCGCCCGCCGCAAATTCCTGCTGCTCCTCACTGCCTCGGTGGGCTTCGACCTCTCTCTCTGCCTCACCCTGATCGAGAAATTCGTTCTTGAAGTCTGGTGTCTTTATTGCGTTCTCTCGCAGGGCATCATTGCCCTTCTCCTGCTCATCAGCCTCGGCTGGTTCACCGCGGAGTATCTAGCCCTCCGGCGCGCCCGTCCGCAGGCCTGAGCCATGATCCGGGACTGGTACGCGCGCCGCATGGTCGACTGGGAGACGCGCCTCACCACGCGCGATGAAAATCGCGTGGTGCGGCCGCTCGAATGGGGTCTTGATTGGCTGGCGCCGTTTCTCACCGAGCACGGCTTAGCCTCGGCCCTTCCCGTCGACGGCGTTGAGCGCGACCCCGCAGCAGCTGAGGCCGCCATGGTCCGCATCAGCCGGCTCCTCGTGGCCCAAAGCAGCGTCTTCTTCGGCTACAAGCGCCCCACGGATTTCCGCCTCGAAGAGCGCTACCCCGAGCTCTTTCCCACCAACGTGCGGCCGGAGACCCTCGCGCACGACGCCGCCCTCCGCCGGCAGATCGCCGACGGCCAGGCGCGAAAGGCGCAGTTTCTCCGCTTCACCTCGCCCGCGCGCTCGCCTTACCCGGAAAACGACCTCGTCAACGCGCGCTGGTTTCCCGCGCCCGCGCATAAAGACCCCGCGCGCCCCAAGCAGGCCATCGTCGTGTTGCCGCAGTGGAACGCCGACGCCTTCAGCCACAACGCCCTCTGCGCGCTCTTCAACCGCATGGGCGTCTCCGCGCTGCGCCTCTCCAAGCCTTACCACGACATCCGCCGCCCCGCCGAGCTGGAGCGCGCCGACTTCGCCGTCAGCGCCAACATCGGCCGCACCATCGCCGCCTGCCGCCAGGCCGTGGTCGATATCCGCTGCTGCCTCGACTGGCTCGCGGACCAGGGCTACCAGCACTTCGGCATCCTCGGCACCAGCCTCGGCTCGTGCTACGCCTTCCTGGCCAGCGCCCACGACGCGCGCCTGCGCGTGAACGCCTTCAACCACGCGTCCACTGCGTTTGGCGACGTGGTCTGGTCCGGCCAGAGCACCCGCCACATTCGCCAGGCGCTGGAGCAGGCCGGCCTCACCCAGCCGCGCCTCTGCGCCCTCTGGTCTTCGATCAGCCCGGTCAGCTACTTCGAGAAATTTCTCGGCCCCGACGGCCACGCCGCCGGCAAGAACGTTCTTCTTATCTACGCCGACTACGACCTGACTTTTCCCAAGGAGTATTCTCTCCAGGCCGTCGAAGCCTTCCGCAGCAACGGCGTTCGCTTCACGCCGCGCGTGCTGCCCTGCGGCCACTACACCACCGGCGAGTTCCCCTACAAATACCTCGATGGCTGGCACATCGGCTGGTTCGTCCACCGCGCGTATAAGGAGCTGCGCCGCGAAAAAGCCGCCGGCGCTCAGTCGTCCGCGGCTCACCCGGACAAAGTAGAAGAGGAAGCGCTCTCGCGCTAGCGCGCGTCGTCCCGTAGGGACGATCGAAGTTAGCCCAGGACAAGGCCGCGAACCGGGGTCCCCACGAACAGGTCTTCGTTCGTGGGGTGGGCTAGCGGACGCAGTCCTGGGATAGCAGCCCAACGGGTCTCCAGCCCCGTAGGGGCGGTGGAAGTGCATGAAGACCGACCGCATTCAGGCCTCACATCCGCCCGGCTTCAGTCACCGTTTCGCTCTGAACGAATGGCAATCCTCCTCTTTTTGGGATGATTGATCGCTATACTATTCGCCATGATTCAACCGCAGCTCAGGGTACTCGGCGTGTATCGGCCTACCATCAGCAAAGAGGCGTGGCAAGAGCAGTGGAACGTAACAGCGGACGATGATTACACAAAAGATTACTTCGAGAAGCTCGTCTTGATTGAAGCGATTGTCGACGGGTTAGAAGAGCCTTTCGAGATGAGCAGGTTCGGGCAGATGAACCTCGAGTTTCCTGACGATCAGACACGAATGCTCGTCGGATATGACGAAGGCCTGCTCTCAGCTGACGGCGAAACGCTCATCGAACGGGACTTCGATTGCGTACGCGGGACAGGTCCGCTGCGATTCGCCGTATACCTGCAATACTACGATCCGGCGAGACCCTTGCAGTGGCAGGCGGGAGAGGTAGCCTGCCCTCCTATTCAGGAGGTGCCTCTCCGGCTAATGATGCTGATGCCCTATACCGCGTGCAGCTGAGCCGCCTCACCGCACCCCGCCCAAATCCATCTCCAGCAGCTTCGCCGGATCGAGATACGCATTCTCCCACCGCACCGCCCAGTGCAGATGCGGTCCCGTCACGCGGCCCGTCGCTCCGCTCAACCCAATGAGCTGCCCCTTGGCCACGCGCTCGCCCTCGTGCACGTCGATCCGGCTCAGATGCATCGAGATCGTGTACAGCCCCAGCCCATGATCGAGGACCACGCAGTTGCCCTCGTAATACATCTTGCGCGCGAGCACCACCACGCCCGAGTTGCCTGCATGCACCGGCGTGCCCACGCCGGCGCGGAAGTCCATCCCTTTATGCACGCTGGCGAGCTTGCCGTTGAAGGTTCGCCGCGTGCCGAAGCTGTCGGTCGGCGCCGCGTGCACGGGCGCGCGAAAATCCCCGCTCCACAAGGGCTCCGCCGCGCTCGCTGCAAACACCTTCTCCTTGAGCGCAACTTCGGCTTCGATCTCCTTGATCGCCTCCGGCGGCGGC
>JASHUF010000006.1 GCA_030040175.1 Acidobacteriaceae bacterium | reverse complement strand
TCCACCGTCAGCCGCGCCTCGTATTTGCCCGGCGCCGCCATCGGCGTAGGAATCCGCTCCATCCCCCAATGCGTCACCGGCCGCGAATCCTTCTCCCAAAACCGGTCCTCGTAAAAAATGTGCGGATCTTCGGGCGGCAGCGTGCGCAACGCGACCTGCCGCGGCTCCTCGTAGTGCATGTCCCAGGCCACGCGGTTCATGCCCTCGTGTCCATCGGCAGTCAGCTTGCGCACCGGCTTCTGCTGCGCGTCGAAGATCTCCACCTCCACCGGATTTTTCGGCGCTGTCTTCAATGCAAAATTCAGAAACACATTCTCGCCGCGCGCCAGCCGGTACGTGGGCCGCGGCGCAAAGAAGCGCACATCCTCCGTCGTCGCCTGTTTCGCCATCTCCTCGAGCGGAGTAATGTCGTCGAGGATGTACAGCCCGCGCCCATAGGTTGAAACCACCAGGTCGTGGAATCGCTTCTCGACCACCGTCCACGTCACCGGCGAAGGCGGCAGCCCCTTGTCGAGATGCGTCCACGCCGCGCCTTCGTCGAGCGAGTAGTAGAGCGCGTTGCCGGTTCCGGCAAACAGCAGGCTCCTGCAATTTGGGTCTTGCGACACATTGCGCACATAGGCGAGCGCGCCCTTGGGCAGATTGCCGGTGATGCTCGTCCACGTCTTGCCGTAATCCGTTGTCTTGAAGATGTACGGATCGCGATTGTCCACGAGATGCGCGTCCACGGAGAGGTACGCCGTGCCCGCGTCGAAGAACGACGGCTGGATGCTGGTCACCGTTCCCAGCGCCGGCAGTCCCGGAATATTCGTCGTCACGTCGTTCCAGTGCGCGCCGCCATCGCGCGTGTTCCAAACCTTGCCGTCGTTCGTCCCCGCCCACAACAATCCCTTCTCCACCGTCGAAGGTGCGAGCGCAAACACCACCTCGCCGTAAAACTGCCCCAGGTTGTCGCCGATTAATCCGCCCGAGGACTTGTTGTGCTCAGGATTCTGCGTGGTCAGATCGGGACTGATCACCGTCCAGCTTTGCCCCTCGTCGCTCGTCTTGAACACTACCTGGCAGCCGTAATACACCGTGTTGTGATCGAAAGGATCGATGGCCAGGGGCGGCGTCCAGTGGCAGCGGTACTTCGTCTGGTCGGGCGCCGCGTCCAGCGTGTGCAGCCACGGGCTCACTGACCGCGCTTCTCGTGTTCGCGCGTCCCAGCGCGTCACCTCGTCGCCGTAACAGGAGGCCCACACGATGTTCGGATCTGTCGGATCGGGCAGCGTGAATCCGGACTCGCACCCGCCCATGCGGTGATCCCATCCCTCGTTCGGCTCGTAATCCCCAGGCGCGCTCGGACCGCGCATCGTCGAGTCGTCCTGCATGTTGCTGTAGACCTCGTAGGGGATCTGGTCGTCCACGGCCACGTGATACATCTGCCCGATCGGCAGCGTCACATGATGAAATCCGCGCCCGCCCACCGTGGTGATCGCGAGCCCTCCGTCGAATGCGATGGCAAACCGGTTTGCGTCCTTGGGATCGATCCAGATGTCGTGGTTGTCGCCACCCCACTCCTTCATGGCGAAGGTCGCGCCGCCGTCGCGCGAGACGAGAAAGGCGCTGTTCGAAACCAGCACCAGGTTTTCGTCCACCGGCGAAACCGCGAGCCGAATGTAATAGCCCGCGCGCCCAATCAGCGTGCGGTCCCAGCTCACCACGCGCCAGTCCGTGCCGCCGTTGTCGGAGCGCCACATCGAACCCTGGTCGCTTGTCTCGATCAGCGCGTAGACGCGGTTCGAGTCCGTCGCCGCCACCGCCACGTCGATCTTGCCCAGCGGCGATTTCGGGAGCCCGTGTCCCTCGATGTGCGTCCACGTCGTCCCGCGATCGTGCGAAACATACACCCCGCTCCCCGGCCCGCCGCTGATCTCGCCCCACGTATGCATCTCCACCTGCCACATGCCGGCAAACAGAGTGCGCGGATTCTCGGGATCCATCCCCATCCCCGAGCAGCCCGTGTTCTCATCCACAAACAGAACCCGCTCCCACGTCTTACCGCCGTCGCTGGTGCGATACACGCCACGCTCCGGCTGCGGCCCGCTCAGCCGTCCCAGGGCGCACACATACACCCGGTCCTCGTCCGTGGGGTCAATCACCACGCGCCCGATCCGCCCCGTTGCATCCAGGCCCATGTGCTCCCATGTCTTGCCGCCGTCGGTCGACTTGTACACGCCGTCGCCGGTCACATCGATGTCGCGGATGGCCCACGCCTCGCCCGTTCCCGCCCAAACCACGTTGGGATCGCCGGGCGCGACCGCCAGCGCGCCGATCGCCGCCACCGGCTCGTAATCGAAGATCGGTATCCACCGGTTGCCTCCGTCGGTCGATTTCCAGATCCCGCCCGAGGCCGCGCCCGCATAGTACGTGCTCGGATCGCCGGGAATGCCCGCAACCGCCGACACGCGATTGCCCACCGCCGGGCCCACGAAGCGGAAGCCGAACTCGTCGCCGCGATCGCGCTCTCCCCGCTGCGCCCATCCGCTCGCTGCCGCAAACAGCACAACCAACAGCACCCACCGCGACCCAGCCGGCATCTTTATCCACATGCGCATGGTCTCCCTTGGAGGATTTTTCAGGCTCGAAAATTGTACACTAAATGAAATGCAATTCTGCCGGGCCCGCCATCCGCGCGCCCTCCCGTTGACGGCCTATTGTATGATCTTTTGTATACATTTTTGAGCCCTTCCCCAGACGACCCCGCGAACGGCGTAAACATGGCCAGCGATCCGCAACCCTCCGAATTCCGCCGCGGCCTGGGCCTCTTTGACTCGGTCATGATCGTCACCGGCGTCATGATCGGCTCCGGCATTTTCATCGTCTCAGCGGAGATGTCGCGCCAGATCGGCAGCGCGGGCTGGCTGCTGGCCACCTGGGTGTTCACCGGCGTCCTTACCGTTTGCGGCGCGCTCAGCTACGGCGAGCTCGCGGCCATGATGCCGCAGGCCGGCGGCATGTACGTTTACCTGCGCGAGGCCTTTTCCCCGCTTTGCGGCTTCCTTTACGGCTGGACGCTCTCCACTGTCATCCAGACCGGCACCATCGCCGCCGTCGCCGTCGCCTTCGCGCGCTTCACCGGCGTGCTCTTTCCGGCTGTCTCCGAGTCGCGCTATCTTATCGCGCCCATCCATATCTCCACGCACTACGCCGTCTCGTTTTCTACCGCGCAGGCCCTCGCCATCGCCGTCATCGCCGCGCTCATGCTCACTAACATTCGCGGCCTGGAGTACGGACGCATGGTGCAGAACGTCTTTACCGTGGCCAAGATCGGCGCCCTTCTCGCGCTCATCGTGCTCGGGCTCACCGTCGGCGCCAACTCCGCCGCAGTCCACGCCAACTTCCTTCACCCTTTCGCCGCGCACGCCACCGTCTCGCTCGCGCAAGGACTCTCCGCCGCCACCGCCGGCGGCCTGTTCGTCGCCATCTGCGTCTCGCAAACCGGCTCGCTCTTCTCCGCCGACTCCTGGCACGACATCACCTTCGTCGCCGGCGAAGTCCGCAATCCCCGCCGCAATCTCCCTCTCGCGCTCGTCATCGGATCGAGCACGGTGATCGCGCTTTACCTCCTGGCCAACGTCGCCTATCTCTGCACGCTGCCCCTGCCGCAAATCCAGCACGCTCCCGACGATCGCGTCGCGACCGCTCTGGTCCGCGCCGTCTTTCCCCGCTACGGCGCCGGGATGATGGCCGCCGCCATCATGGTTTCCACCGTCGGCACCGTCAACGCGCTCACGCTCGCCGGCGCGCGCGCCTCCTTCGCCATGGCCAGCGACGGTGTCTTTTTCCCCGCGGCCAGGCGCCTCAACCGGGCGCGCGTTCCCGGCTGGGCCTTGCTGCTGCAGGGCTGCTGGTCCGCCGTGCTCGTGCTTCCGCGCACCTTCGATCCCGCAACCGGCCTCTACGGCAATCTCTACAGCAATCTCCTCGACTACGTCATCTCCTCTGCGCTGGTCTTTTACATCCTCACCATCGCCGGCGTCTTTCGCCTGCGCACAACGCGCCCTCACGCCGAGCGCCTCTATCGCACCTGGGGTTTCCCCTTGGTTCCTGCCCTCTATCTCGCTGGCGCGTCGATCGTGCTCGTCGTGCTCTTTCTCTTTCGCCCCCAGACCACCTGGCCCGGCTTCGCCCTCATCGCGCTCGGCGTCCCCGTTTATCTCGCCCTGCGTGCGCAATCGCGAGCGAAGCGCGAAGCCGTAACCTCGGTTGCCGAACCCGAGTTGTGATCACGGCTGCGCCATGACCCGCATTCTCCCCCTCATCTTCGCGCCCTTTGCCCGCCCCGCCGGCGCTTCGCCCACCGCATGACGCTGCTCGATCTCTGCTCTTACATCGGCCTCGGCGCCACCGGCGCCGTCACCGTCAACCTGCTCCTCGGCATGTTGATGGCGCTGCGCTATAGCCCCGTGCGCGCCTGGCCGCACCGGCGCATCAACGTCTTTCTTCTGCACCGGGGGACGGCCTGGATCGCCGTCGTCCTCACCGTCACCCATCCCCTGGTTCTGCTTTTTATCCGCGCGCCGCGCTTTCGCGCCGTCGATCTCGTCTGGCCCATCCACTCCCCGCTCCAGCCCTGGATCAACTTCGCCGGCGCCGGCGCCGCGTATCTCGTTCTGCTGGTCTTCCTCACCTCGCTTGTACGCACGCGCCTCGGCCGTTCGCTCTGGCGCGCCATTCACTATTGCGTTTTCCCCGCCGCCGTTTTCATTTTCCTCCACTCCCTTCTTACTGATCCGCTGCTCAAGGACGGCCATCCCGACCTGCTCGATGGCGGCAAGGTCTTCGTTGAGAGCTGCGCGCTCCTCAGCCTGGCCGCCGTGGCCGTGCGCTGGCGCCAGCGTGGCCTGGGCTTTCGCCCGCGCCTGCGCGATGGGCGCGCCGCGTCCCCTGAAAGCTGATCCTCACCGTGCTCCGCGGCATCCTCTCAGGCTCTCCATCGAGAACGGTCGTCCGGCGCGCCGTAGTTGATTGAGCGCGGGCAAGATGCAGGCGCCAGGAGCGTTGCGCCACGACTTGTCTTGAATCCCGATGAAGAGGCGGATTATTTTTCAATGGAAAAGAGAATCGTGGAGACAAACCCACAGCCGGGGCCGGAGATGCTTGTTGACTCGCACCCCAAGGTAAGCTATTTTACGTGAAACACGAAGTTTAGGGACGGATGCGTGCCACAGCCATCGGATTCGCCCACCCAACTGCTTCTGCGCTGGAGGAGCGGGGACCAGGAGGCGCTGCAAGCACTCATCCCTCTCGTCTACAAGGAACTGCGTCTGGCTGCGCGGCGCTGCCTGCGGGCGGAGCGCCCCGACCATACGCTGCAAAGCACTGAACTGGTGCATGAAGCGTATCTCCGTCTTGCCGGCGACCGGCCGGTAAGCACCGAAAACAAAGCGCATTTTGTCGCGGTTGCGGCCAAGCTCATGCGCCAGATCCTGGTTGACTATGCGCGCCGCCGCGCGGCAGTCAAAAGGGGCCCGCAGTTCAAAGTAGAACTGGCCGAAAATATCGATCTCCCCCAAACGGCACAAGTCGATCTTGTGGAATTGGATCATGCGTTGACCCGGCTCTCGCGACGCGACGCGCAGCAGGTGAAAATTGTGGAGCTGCGCTTCTTTGGCGGGCTCACGGTGGAAGAAACTGCCGACGCGCTCGAGGTTTCTCCCGCAACAGTCAAACGGGACTGGAGCATGGCCAAGGCATGGCTCACGCGCGAAGTGGGGAGAAGCTCGATTGGAAAAGACAGGACAGTGGGAGCGGGTTAAAGAATTATTCGATGCGGCCCTCCAGCACCAGCCGGGCGAGCGGGAAGCATTCCTGAAGAATGCCTGCGGCGCTGACGATTCCCTGCGCGAAGAAATCCGTTCTCTGCTTTCGGCTTACGTGGATTCCGGCGGCCTCTCGCAGCCGTTTGTTCCCGTCGAAATGCCTGCGGAGGCGCAGGCCGGCGATCGCATCGGCCCATACCGGCTCACAAGAAAACTGGGCGAAGGCGGTATGGGACAGGTGTGGCTCGCGGAGCAAACGGAGCCTCTGCGCCGGCAGGTGGCGCTCAAGCTGATCCGCGCCGGAGTGTACGACAGCGCCATGCTGGAGCGCTTCCTGGCCGAACGGCAATCGCTGGCGGTGATGGAGCATCCGGCGATTGCCAAGGTCTTCGATGCGGGCGCGACGGCAGAGGGTCAGCCTTACCTGGTGATGGAGTATGTGCCCGGCGAGCCCATCACCCGGTACTGCGACGAAAAAAAGCTGAATCTGCGGCAGCGCCTGGAGCTGTTCATCCAGGCCTGCGAGGGCGTGCAGCACGCGCACCAGAAAGCCATCATTCACCGCGACCTGAAACCGGCCAACATCCTGGTGATTGAAGTCGACGGCCGGCCCACGCCGCGCATCATCGATTTCGGCCTGGCGCGCGCCATCGAAATGCAGCCGGGCGCGCCGGAGACGGAGACCGTGGCAGGGACGCCCGGCTACATGAGCCCGGAGCAGGCCGCCGGCGGCGACGTCGATACGCGCACCGACGTCTACTCGCTGGGCGTGGTGTTCTACGAGCTGCTCGCGGGGCAAACGCCGTTTCATGCCGAAGAATGGCGCAATCTGCCGCTGGGCCAGGCGCTCGAGTGCGCGCAGAAGCAGAAGACGCCGCGCCCCAGCGCCAAGGCCGCGGAGAAATCGCAGGCGGCCCTGGAAGCCGCGGCGCATCGCCAATGCACGCAAGGACGGTTGGCAAGGCAATTGGCCGGCGACCTGGATCTGATTGCGATGAAGGCGCTCGAGAAGGACCGGCGCAAGCGCTACGGAACGCCGACCGAACTGGCGGCCGACATCCGCCGTTTTCTTCGCCATGAGCCGGTCGAGGCGCATCCGCCGAGCCTGGGCTATCAACTGCGGAAATACGCGCGCCGGCACCGCCTGGGCGTGACCACGGGTGCGCTGCTGGTGCTGCTGCTGGCCGGTTTTGCTGCCTTGCAGGCGGTGCAGCTCCGGCGGATTGCGCGCGAACGCGACCGCGCCAACCGCATTACCGCCTTCATGACGGAGATGTTCAAGGTCTCCGATCCCAGCGAGACGCACGGCAACCAGGTGACCGCGCGCGAGATTCTCGACAAAGCGTCCAGCGGCATTGGCGCCGGGCTGGCGCAGGATCCGGAGCTGCAGGCGCAGATGATGACGGTGATGGGGCAGGTATACGAGAATCTCGGCCTCTACGAGCGGTCGCAATCGATGTACAGCCAGGCGGTTGCTATCCTGCAGCGCCTGAAGGGGCCGGAGGCGAACGACACGCTCAAGGCGCAGACTTCGCTCGCGTGGACCGAATATCGCCGCGGCCGATACAAAGATGCGGAAAGTCTTCTGCGGCAGGTATTGGCGGTTCGGCAGCGGCGATTCGGAACCGACAAAGCCGACCTCATAACGGTGATGGACTACCTGGGGGCCGTGCTCAATGAGGAGGGCCACTCGGCGGAGGCAGAGAGCATCGAGCGCCAGGTGCTTGCCTACCGGCGGCGCACCCTCGGCGAGGCGAACGCCGACACGCTGGTGGCCATGAATCATTTGGCTCTCGCGCTGCAGGGCGAAGGCCGCTGGCCCGAAGCGGAGAGCCTTGATCGGGAGGAGCTGGCGATGTGGCGCAAGCTTGAGGGTCCCGATTCGATGCGCGGCCTCTACGCCGCGGACAATCTGGCCATCATCCTCTACCGGGAGAAGCGCCTGGCCGAGGCGGAATCATTCGACCGGCAGGTGTTGGCCGACAAGCGCAGAGTTCTCGGGCCCGACCACCCCGAAACCGTGCGCTCCATGAACACGCTGGCGGCCGTGCTCACCGACGAAGGCAAGCTGAGCGAAGCCAAAACCTTGGCCGAACAGGTGGTGGCCATTCGCACCCGCGTACTGGGGCCCGACCATCCGCTCACGTTCTCCGCAATGAGCAATCTTGGGGAGATCCTGATGCGCCTGAGCGACTACGACGGGGCCCAACGCATCCTGAAACAGGCGCGCGACGGCGAAATACGTGTTCTTGGGCTGAACGACCCCAAAACGGCCCTCAGCACGTATAACCTGGCCTGCCTGGAGCTGAAGCGCGGCCACCGCGACCAGGCGCTCGCCATGCTGCGCGACGCCGTGGATCACGGGCTGGCGCACTGGGTGGTGGAGCAGATGCCGGACGACCCTGATCTGGCGGCGCTTGCCGGCGATCCGCGCTTTACCGCATTGCTTCATTACGCCGAAGCGCATACGGCCAATCCCGCTGCCAGGTAGCGGGGAAAGCGATCTTCCCCTGCGTGCGGAGACGGGGCCATTACTTAGGATTGCCGGAAACCCGCGGGATGGCTCGGGCCGCAGGTGGAATTGTCTATCTTTCCGGGCAAGTATAGCGCTATACTAGAGGTCCGTGAAGCACGCGTATTGAGAGTACGGCTCGAAATTGTCTGCTCGAAGACCCATCACGAACGCTCAACATCCGCCTGAGGCGCGCGTCTTATGCGCGAGCCATCCGTCGAACCACCGGGATCGTCCCTTCCGTGAGCTGCTAAGACCGTATGCCCTCGGGTTGATCGGGCTGGCGTGCGCCGTAGCCCTGTCCGGCCTCGGTCACCGGCTGGCCGCTTATCTGCACCATGGGTCGCAGATCAACCGCGCCACGGTGACGCGATTCTGGCTGGAGCCGCGAAACCACTCCGTGGCGGCGCTTCACCGCATCGGCGGCAAAAATCGCTTCCTCTCCGAGTCCCAGTCGCTGCCCGTCTCCTTGGAGCGGGCGCACCGCGTCGCTGCCCATGGTACCGGCGCGCTTCCGGTCGAGCCGTGCCGGCCGGCAAGCTTCAGCTTCCTCATTCCCTTCCGGTCACCCCCTCCTCATCGCCTCTTCCTGGCATAGTCGGGCCACGCACGATCGCGTCTCTGCTGGCGCATCTCTGCGTGCTCCACACATCCAGCGCATTTTAGGAGCGTTGCTTCTTGGAGGAGCACATGGTTTCCATCGGGCCTCTCTTGCCGGGACTGTTGTTTTTCGCAGTCCCGGCGCAACTCGTCCTTTTTCCGGCGCGGGCGCGAACGGGCCTGGGCGAAGCCGCCGGCGCAGCTCCGCCCGCGGCCGAAGCACGCCCGAGGGAGGGTGCCGCATGAGCACATCCTCTATGGTCGTCGATTGCAAACCGGGGGCGGCCGCTACAGACGACAAGCTGGTCAGGTTCACCCAGGCGGCGGAAAAGCATCGCGCACAACTGCTGTGGCTGGCGCAGCGCATCACGCCGCAACGCGAGGAAGCCGAAGACATCGTGCAGGAAGCGCTGCTTAAGGCGTTCCGCAGCCTGGCACAGTTTCGCGGCGACGCGCAGATGAGCACCTGGCTGCGCGCCATCGTTCAGAACACGGCGCGTGACTGGCTGCGCAACCAGAAAGGGCGCGTACACCTGCCGCTCGAGCAACCGCGTCCCGCCGAGGGCTCGGCCATGCTCTTCGACTTTCCGCATCCGTCGGAAAACCCGGAAGAGCGTTGCCAGCGCAAGGAGCTGGAATGGATTCTGCGCAGGGAAGTCGAGAAGCTCAATTCGGTCTCCCGGCGCGCTCTCCAGTTGTGCGTCCTCGAGGAGTTTTCTCACCGTGCCGCGGCGCGCACGCTGAAGATCAGCGTGATCACGGTCAAGTCGCGGGTCTTCAGCGGAAAGCGGCGGCTGAAGCGGGCGGTGTGCATACAGCTGGGCATGCGCGCCTGAGGCGAAACGGGGCCCGGGGTTGCGCGCCCGCCCGCTTTACTCGGCCGCGCGCACTTCAAAGGGCACGGTGAGCAGGGAGCGATCGCCGCTGATGGTGGTGGCGGTGACGGTCATTTTGTAGCGGCCGGGCGGTGCCACCACTCGGCCTTTGTCGGAAAAGAAATCGGTAGAGATGGTCAGGCTGTCGTCCCGTGAGAGGGTGCCGGAAAGATCAACCACGGAAGAAGCAAGAGAACAGGCCGCCGCGGCCGGCTCAACGGAGCAGCCCAAATGCACGCGCCCGGCGTACTCGCGCGCAGGCAGCGCCGGAATGCCGGCAAGGTGGGTCGCGGATCTTCGGTTGCCGGCGGAGCGCAGCGCATGAATCTCCCAGGATTGCTCTCAGTTGGTAAAGATCCGCACGTAATCGACGAGCATCTGGGACGGGAACGGCGTGCTTGCATCGGGAGATCCGGGCCAGTCGCCGCCAACGGCAAGATTGAGAAGGATGAAGCTCGGTCCGGAATCAAACGGCCAGACCGAACCGGAGAAGCTGCTGATGCTGGAAGGGGTGTAGGTAACGTATGGCTGCGATGGGTCGTCGACGTAGTAGGCGACGCTGCCCTTGCTCCAGATCATGCCGTAGGTGTGCCAGGATGCCGCGGTCTGGCCCGCGGGAAAGTCATATTGCGTGCCGATATTGCTGCCGGTGAACCCGGTGCCGTGAATCGAACCCATATTCCAATCGGGCGATCCGGCGGCATTCACGCGCTCCAGCACGTCCATCTCCCCGCAGGCCGGCCAGTCCTCGGTCGCAATGCTGTTCCCCAAAAGCCAGTTGGCAGGCCAGAAACCCTGAGCCTCCGGAACCTCGGCGCGAAACTCGATACGGCCGTACTGGAAGCTGAACAGGCCCTCGGTCTTCAGCCGGGCCGAAGTGTAGACGCCCGGCGAAGGCTGCTCGGCCACGATGTGCAGGTAACCGTCTGTGCCTACGTAGACATTGGGACTGGAGCTGCTGCATGGAGAAATGGAAGAGTTCCAGCCGCAATAATCTTCGAGCTCGTCGTTGCCCCAGCCGCCGGCGCCCGTGTCGTAGGTCCAGGTGGCCGGATTCGGCTGCGCGTTGGCGCCGCTGGAGTTCGAGAATTCGTCGCTCCACACGAGGGTTCCTGAAGGAATGTTCGGTGCAAAGGTCTGGCTGGTCACGGAGCTGTTTGCTTCCCCCGATGCTGCAGCCATGGCGTTGAGGGTGAGGTTTGAGGCCACGAGCAACGGCGCCTCATAGACCGGCGAAGACGTGGTGGGCGTGGAGCCGTCGAGGGTGTAGTAAATCGTCGCGGCGGCCGTGCTTGTGCTCAGGGTTACGATGACGGCGCCGTTTTGCGCAGCGGTGGTGGCAACGGTGGGCGCGGTGGCCTGCATAGTCGCCGTGCCGGTGGTCGAGCCCCCGCCGCTGCCGCAGCCCGCCAGCAAAAAGGCGCCGAGGGCGGCCACGCAACGGAGTCGAAAGCTATACGAGAAGGGCATACAGATTATTCTCGCCTTCGGGACGATTTCAACAGGCTGGGCGAATGGGTGCCCCAGGTCTCCGACACTCCGAAGAGAGGGATCCCGAAATAGCCGCGCAGCTCGAGTTTTTCGCCCTGAGCGCCTCCCGCGGACGCTCCCACTGCGGACATCGACCCGCGGTAAGTTTTTCCGGTCTTGGGGTCGTAGAGCGTTCCGCCGGAGGCATGGGCGGGGTCGCGCAGAGCGAACCCGGAGCCGATCTTCAAGCCGCAAAGTGCGCGATGGCGCAGACCGGGATCCGGATTGTGCATGTCAGTCGTTGCCGTCGCGGAGGGGCTGAGCCGGATGAGCCACAGGCAGATCTGGTTGCTGCAGGGGCCAATGCGAATGACGGAGCCGGTCGGGTCCTGCCAGCCGCCGCAGACGCCGGCCGGCCGCGCCGCGAGCGGTGCGAGCGCTGCCAGGGCCAGGCAGGCCAGCGTCCCATTCATCAGGAGTCCTCTACGCGCACCTTCTTTGATGAGGTATGCGAAGTTATTGCGCGCCGGCACGCGGCTTGATCAGATCGTCGAGGTAATCCGGCTTGCTCGCGTCGCGCTCCAGGTGCGCGTACCGCGCGCCTCCATGATAGTCGATGGTGCAGGTGCGGAAATAGTCGTCGGAGACCACAAGAAGCGTGATGGGCCCGGTGGAGTTCTTTGATTCCTTGACCGCATCGCTGAGCAGCTCCGGCGTGAAGACGCGGCCGTTCACTCCGGCGATCTTCATGCCCGGAGAAACGCCGGCCAGAAAGGCCGGCCCGCCGACGATGGAGTCGTTCACCATGCCGTCTTCGCCCACCTGCAGCCCGATCGAATACAGCTCGCCCTGGTTGCCGCGCCGCCCCTGCAGCTTGCTGGGCTCACTTGAAAAAACCACCTTCCAGCCGCCGTTTTCGATTCCGTTTTCGGGCGCTTCGGCTGCAGTGGAGTCGAGGCGCTCATGAAAGAACGAGGCCCAGTCGTAGGGCGCAATCGCATTGAGCGTATTCACCACATCGTCGAAGGTGTAGGGCTTTAGCTCGGGGCCGTTATTCGGCCCGCCGTGGAACGAGTGGCAGAAATCGTCGATGGATTTGGCGCCGTTGGTTTGCTGATGGATGATGGTAGCCGCTTCCAGCCACAACAGATCGCCTTCGTCGTAGTAGTCCACGCCGCGCCGCTCATTGAGCCATCCTCTGCCGCCGGGTCCGCCGGGACCTCCCATTCCGGGCTCGCCCGCGGCCGTATCGAGCAGCGGTCGCCATGTGCGTCCCGGACGGCCCGGTCCGAGCTCGGCGGCGATGCTGGCGAGGTACTCGTGATACTGTTCCGGCGTCCACAGCCCGCTGCGCGCAGCCAGCAGCGGGCCCAGGTAATCGGTGAGTCCCTCATACACCCACAGAAGATCGGTTTCCTCGGGCTGTTCGTAATAAGGAACGGCCAGATCGGCGGGACGGCGGAACTTCCCATTCCACGAGTGCACGAATTCATGCGCCAGCAGCCCGCCCAACGACATGCCGGAGCTGGGCTCGAGCAGCGCGCGCTCAGGCAGGCGGCTGTCATTCGATTCGTGGTGCTCGAGCCCGAAGTGGGCCACGTGATCGCTGAGCGTGAACAGGAAATGATAGTCGCGATAATGGCGCGTGCCGAAGAGCTGGCCCGACTCGGCCACCAGGTTCACCATCTCCTTCTGGTTTTCCGGGCTGATCCGGAGCGCTTCTTCGCTGTCGGCGACCATATCGAGCTCGTGGTGGACCGGCTCGCCCGGCGGGGTAATATCGATGGCGCGGTAGTATTGCCCGGCAATGACAGCCGAGTCGACGAGGTGGTCGAGCGAGATGGGCTTGAACGTAATCTCGTTTCCGGATTGTTTATCGACCGGAAGCGCCGTGCCGAACTTCCAGCCCTCGGGTATGCGCAGCGCAGCGTCGTACGTGAGTTGTTCGGCG
>JASHUF010000070.1 GCA_030040175.1 Acidobacteriaceae bacterium | reverse complement strand
CCTGCAGGGAGCGGCGACCTTGCACAGGATGCAGCAGGGCACAATTACTCAGGTTTTGCCAGAGGGCACCGGTGGCGAAGTGGCAAACGCGCTGGTCTGCAAAACCAGTATTCACGGGTTCAAATCCCGTCCGGTGCTCCAGACCTCCGGGCACGGAGGAGTCTCGCGTTCGTTCCGTGCGCGAGAGGGTTGCGAATCGCGGCCGAGCTTGTCGAGCGGGGGAATTTCACCCTGCGGCCCGAAACAAACGAGCCTGCCGGCAGCGGCAGACCCGCAGTTCTGCGGCACGGCACTTCAGTACTTCGGCACTGAGGGATCGATCTGATCGCTCCAGGCCAGGATGCCGCCGGCCAGATTGGCGACCTTTGGATAGCCTGCCTGCTGGAGAAACTCGGCGATGCGCTGGCTGCGTCCGCCGCTCTTGCAGTGAACCACGATCTCCCGGCCGCGATCGATCTCGGCGAGACGCCGCGGAACCTCACCCTGCGGAATCAGCGTGCCGCCGATGTTGGCGATCTGGTACTCGAACGGCTCGCGCACGTCGAGAACGAAGATGTCTTCCCCGGCGTCAAGGCGTTTTTTCAAATCCTGCACGCTTACCTGCGGAACTCCGTTCTTCATGGCCGGCTCCTCCTTGGCTTGGGGTGCGATGCCGCAGAACTGCTCGTAGTCGATGAGCCTGGTAACCGTGGGATGCGCGCCGCAGACCGGGCAATCAGGATTCTTGCGCAGCTTCAATTCCCGGAAACGCATGTTCAGCGCATCCACCAATAACAGCCGGCCGATGAGAGGCTCGCCCTTGCCGAGTATGAGCTTGATGGTTTCCGTGGCCTGGATCACGCCGATCAGGCCGGGAAGAATTCCCAGCACGCCGCCCTCGGCGCAACTGGGTACCAGGCCCGGCGGCGGCGGCTCGGGATAAAGGCAGCGGTAGCAAGGGCCCTCGCGCGTGGAAAAGACGCTGGCCTGGCCCTCGAAGCGGAAGATCGAGCCGTAAGCATTGGGCTTGCCCAGCAGCACGCAGGCGTCGTTGACGAGGTAACGCGTGGGGAAGTTGTCGGTGCCGTCGGCGACGACATCGTAGTCCTTGAGGATGCCGAGGGCATTGGCGCTCGTCAAAAGCGTGTCGTGCTTGACCACGTTGAGCGCGGGGTTGAGGGCTTTGAGCTTTTCCTCCGCCGAATCGAGCTTCTTGCGGCCGATATCGGCGGTCGAATGGATGATCTGCCGCTGCAGGTTGCTCGCATCCACCACGTCGAAGTCCACCAGGCCGAGCGTGCCCACGCCCGCCGCTGCGAGATAGAAAGCCAGCGGTGAACCGAGCCCGCCCGTGCCCACGCAAAGGACTTTGGCCGCTTTGAGACGCTGCTGGCCCTCCATGCCCACCTCGGGCAGCAGGAGATGGCGCGAATAGCGCGCAAGATCGTCGTTTGTCAATTCAGGCAATGCCAGAGGTGCGGCTGCCGTGGCCATGGTGTCACTCTCCTCAGTGTCGCTCTTTTGTGGACAAGCCGCTTTTTCCCGGCGAAGCTTTCCCGCGCTTGCGCGGCGCCGCACTCCCTCCGGCGATGGAAGGAATAATGGAAAGCGTATCCGAGGCCGCGACCGCCGTGGACTCTTTTTCCGGCAGATAGCGCACGTCTTCATCGTTCAAATAGACGTTCACAAAGGCCCGCAGCTTGCCCTCGCCGGTGAACAGGTGCTTGCGCAGATCGGGGAAGGAGCGGGTCAGTTCGTCGAGCGCGCCGGACACGGTTGTCGCGCTCACCTGGACGATGTCCCTACCCTCTGCATAGGCCCGCAACGGCGTGGGAATAAAAATGTTCATTCGCTTCCGATCCTCTCTCAGTAATTTTGATTCCTACGGGGCCGCCGGCGACTCAGCCCTTTCGCTTACCTCGATGCCCTGGGGCTCGAACCGCTTGTCTTCCTCGGTGGTCCCTGCGAGCAAAAAGGAGTTGGTCGCGGCCGCCCTGCCCCTCTCCACCGCAGTGATGACGTAAGAGCAGCCCAGCCAATGCGCCTCGGCGAAATCGGTGGGCGACCATTGCGCGGGATGATCGGGATGCGAGTGATAAAACCCGGCGATGCTCAATCCGCGATTTCGTGCTTCGCGCTCAATCTTCACTAACTCCGCCGGCGCGATCTGGTAGCGGTTGTGCGCCGAGTCGGTGCGCGTATTGCCGGCCCTGGCCGAGGCTTCGATGCGCCAGCCGTCCCCGGTGTTGCGCCCCAGAAGCGCGCCGCAACACTCGTGCGGATAGGTTTCCTCGCCGTGCGCGCGGAGGGCGTCGTAGACGGTCCGGGCAATCCGCAGCGTGCTCACGCTTCCTCCCAGAACCGGTCGCTCAAATACTTGTCCGCGGAGTCGGGCAGCACGGTGACGATCACCGCACTGCGCCCCGCTGCCGCCTCCTCGCGGGCGATGGTGAGGCTCGCCACCACGTTTGCGGCAGCGGAGATGCCCACCAGGACGCCTTCCTCGCGGGCCAGTTGCTTGCACAGGTCATAGGCGGCTTCGGTTTCCACTTCCATGGAACGATCGGCGAAGCCTGGATCGTAGATCACGGGCACGATCGATGTGGCCATGTGCTTGAGTCCTTCAAGGCCATGAAAGGGTGAGTCCGGTTGCATGCTCACGGCTACGACCTCCGGATTCATCTCCTTGAGCCGGCGGGCCGTGCCCATGAAAGTGCCGCTGGTTCCCATGCCTGCCACAAAGTGTGTCACCCGGCCATCGGTCTGGCGCCAGATTTCCGGTCCGGTGGTTTCATAGTGCGCGCGCCAGTTGGCGGGGTTCGAATATTGATCCAGATAGCAGAAGCGCTCGGGGTCATTGCCGGCAAGCTCGCGGGCGCGGCGAATCGCGCCGTCCGAGCTTTCGTCTGCCGGGGTCCACTCCACCCGGGCTCCGTAGGCCTTCAAGATGTGCTTGCGCTCGGGCGAAACATTCGAGGGCATCGTCAGCAGCACCGGAATGCCGTGAGCGGCGCCCAGCATGGCCAGCGCGATTCCGGTGTTGCCGCTGGTGGCATCGAGCAGCGTCTTTCCGGGTCCCAGCCTGCCTTGCTCCCGCGCGTCGCGCACCATGGCCGCAACCGCGCGGTCCTTTATGCTTCCTCCCGGGTTGTGCCACTCGGCCTTGGCCAGCAGCGTGATGCCCTCGAGCCCTCGTACCACGCGCTCGAACCGGATAAGCGGGGTATTGCCGATCCGTTCCTCCAGCGAGGAGCCAAGCTCGATTGCACGGGATTCGGTCCGCATCGACGAGTACCGGCCTTTCGTTTTCTTGAAGAATTTTGCGCCGCTTCAGTGCGCCTTGTCCCCCATCGAGGAGGCTCGTTGCAAAAGAACCGCGCCGGTCGCGGCACATGAGCTAGCCTGCATTGGTTCGGGTTGGGTGAGGGTTCGAGGGCGACACTCGCAATCACGCCTCAGCGCTCAACTCGACAGGACAGGCCCGCAAGGAGCAACAACAACAACACTGGCGCGCAATCTGCACAGAATCATTATAAAAAATGCGTTTCCCGGTGGTCAATCAAGACGGTCCTTTGCGCAAGTGGGCTAATCTGGGCGGCCGATGGTACAGAATCACAAGCCGGCCGGATCCAGAGTCGCGGCACTCTCGAGTACGGCGCCGTCGAAAACTACGAGTTTCGGTTTGCGCAAATTGGTCACGGTCTCGAGCGGCGAGTGGCGGGTGAGCAGGAACCGGCTTGCGAAACCGCCCTTGACGCGGCCGAAGTTTTCCCCGAAGGCCAGGCGCGCGGAGCCGGCTCCGGTTGCGGAGTTGAGAACGGCGAGTGGAGAGAGCCCCGCGCGCTCCATCAGCTCGATCTCGTAGAAGAAATCGAGGCCGTGCGCCACGCCCACTGATCCGGCGTCGCTGCCCGCAATAACCGTCACGCCCATCGCCTGCGCCTGCTCGAGCGATGCGGCGTGAGCATCGAGAATGCGCCTGAGATGGGAGGCAACCTCAGCATCCCAACCCATGCGCTCGGCGTGATCAATTTGTTTTTGAACGGGGGCAAAGGTCGGTACCCAGGCAATGCGCCGGTCGCGCAGGCGGGCGAGCTGATCGGGGCGGACGAAAAATCCATGCTCGATGGAGTCGACGCCGCTTGTAATTGCGCGCTCGATCCCTTGGTCGCCCGAGGCGTGCGCGAGCGTCTGCCGGCCGAGCGCTTGCGCGGCGGTGACCAGCGCGCGAATCTCGTCTGCGGTCATCTGCGGCGCCACGGCGGCGGCGCCCTTCTTGAAGTTGATGATGCCAGTAGCAATGAGCTTGATGCGGTGCGCTCCGGCCTGCACGCGCGCCTGGACGCAGGCGGCCGGTGAAGGGAAGTCCTCAATGGGCCCGGCCATAAATCCGCCGTAACCGCCGCGATGGTGAATGGCCGCGCCGGGACTGTCGACGTAGGGCATGAGCGGGCGATCGGCGCTCCCGTAGAGCTTGCTCAGCGCCAGACCCACGCCGTGCCGGTCTCCGGCGTCGCGGACACCCACGATGCCCAGGCGCGCAAGTTTCTCGAGCCGCGGCAGCGCGTGGCGCAGAAGCTGCTCGGGCGGCTGTTCGAGATAGGCGGCGCGTTTCCCGAGATCGAGTTCGCCGCCTTCGAGGAAAAAATGCGCATGGGCCTCGATCAACCCGGGGAGCAGTGTGAACTCCGGGAGATCGAAATCGGGCGCGCTGCGGCCTTCGGGAACGAGCTCGCGCGGAGGAGCCTCCGCGCCGGCGAAGAGAATGCATCGATCGCTGTAGACAATATGCGCGTCCTTCAGGGGAGTTGTGCTTACGCCATCGAGCAGCGTGCCCACGCGCAGCCAGATGGGGCGCTCGCGGGTTGCGGGAGGAATGCGGAGACTTTCCTCCCGGTTGGCGGCTGCGGTGTCGGCGATCGGCGGCTCGGAGGTCGGCATTCAAAAGTCCACGGAGTTCAGGGCCTCAGCTTCCCGGCAGATTTCCATGATCGCTTCCGTCTGGCGAAAGCCGGGGATCTCGTTCGATTCGCCCTCGCGCGGACGGCCGAGCTCGAGCGCCTGGCGCAAACGAGCCGCCATGGGGTGGTCTTTGGGTAGGGGTGCCGGATTCTTCTCCGGATTGGCCAGCGCGAAATCGAGGCCCGCTTCCATGCCCAGCGTGAGGTATGCCTTTTCGAGCTCTTCGCGCGCGCCTTTGGGCGTGCCCCAGGCGAAGTTCGAGAGACCGACGATGAGATGCACGCCTTGGAGATCGGGGTCGGCGGAGATCAGGCGCATGGCGTCGAGACCCATGTTGACCAGGCCGTAGGTGTCGGCGCCCACGGGCGCCAGTCCGGGATCGATGATGATCTGGTCGTTGCGGCGGCCGGCCCTGGTCGCGAGCAATTCCACAAAGTGCTTGGCCGTGCGGTAAGAGTCCTGCGGATTGAGACACTGCGCCGTGCCGCCGGGCACGAAGGTCTCCGAGGCCATGACTACGGCGAGCGTGTCGTAGTGCTTCACCAGTTCGATCATCTCGTCGAGATGCTCGCGCGAAGCGGCAAGCGAGTTGAGAATGGGCGCGCCGCTTTTGCTCCGATCATAGTGACTCAGAGCGGCCTTATGGTATTCAACCGACGGGTTGTCGAAGGCAATAGGCGTGCATGTGGCCTCCTGGATAGCGGGAATCACGTCGGGAAGAAAGGCGAGCATCTCCTGGCGGCGCACCTGGATGTGCTGCGTGCCGTCGAGATTCAGCGTGAGATAATCCGCGCCCAGGCGGGTCTGCAACTCCGCAAGCGTTTGGTAGCCTTTGGGGTCGCGCCTGGTGAAGGCTTTGCGCGCGCGGCCGTAGGAGTTGTTCATCAATTCGCCAACGATGCGCAGCTTCCCGCTCATTGCTTTTGCAACTCCGGTTGTGGAGCCGGCAAATCCGCAGCGGCAGTCTCGCGTTTGGCTGTATGGTCCCGGCCGAGCCACTGGTTGGCCCATGCGGAGGTGCCGCGCAGGCCCTGGTTTTGAACCACAGGCGCGTGATCGAGCATCGACTGCTCGCGATGGTCGTGCTTGAGACGCTCGTAGGCGCGGAGCCAGATGCAATCGCCGTAGCCGTCCACTTCGCAGCGGCCTTCGCGCGTGCCGCCGCAGGGGCCGTTGCGCTGGTTTTTGGCGCATTGCGACTCGGGGCAGAGGAAGGCGATCTCGGGCAGGGAACAGTCGCCGCAATCCTTGCAACCGTAAACGGCCGCCTTCGCCAGGCGCTCGAAGGCGCGCAGCGGAGCCGGGCCCTGCATTGGATCCTTTGCATGCGCGCACACGCGGGCGCCCCAGCGGGCGATGGCCGCGCCGGGAACAAACATCGTATCGTGCGCACCCTTCGCAATCTGGTAGAGCGCGGTGGCGTGCCGGGAGCGAGCCTGCGGCCGCGGCCTCTCGCGCAGGGGGTCGGCGAGGCCGGTCGCGGGATCGCTTGCGTAGAAAAAGAATTCGCCCGGCCGGGAAAACTGAATCTCGCGCGCGAACTGCTTCCAGTCGTCGGCAGCAAAGGAGCGCTCGAGGGCAAGGATCTTTTCAATGGCCGGAAAGCTGTGCACGCCCCCAAGGTAGACGCCGCGGAATCCCAGGCCGCGGTAGATGGCGATCTGCCGGGCGGCAAATTCGAGGAAGAAACCCTTTCCGCCGTCAGCCGAGCAACTGCGCTGCCGGCACAGGTCCAGAAGGGCGGGCGTGACCACCACGCCGGGGATTTTGCCCTCGTGAAAGATTTGTGCGACTGGCGAACTTAAGAGGTACACATTGCCGATAAGTGGCGTTCCGTGGAGGCCGTGCGCGTCCATGTAGGCGCGCAGCTCGGAGACCTTGCGCGAGTCAAAGCCGATCTGGTTGATGATGAATTGAGCGCCGCACTCGACCTTCTTCCTGAGCTTGAGGTACTGCGGAACGACTTCGCCCTCGCGCAGCTTGAAGTTGGTGGTGACGGCGCCCATGCAGAAGTGCGTTTTACCGGGCGCGCGTCCGTTGTTCGGGCCGGCGCCGGCACCGACGCCGCGGTTCATCTTGTCGAGCAGCGAAATGAGACCGACGGAGTCGAGGTCGAAGACCGGCTTTGCCAGGCCGTCGAGTCCGGCGACGGGATAATCGCCGGTCATGGCGAGAAT
>JASHUF010000069.1 GCA_030040175.1 Acidobacteriaceae bacterium | reverse complement strand
GATGCGGCCTTTGCGGCCCGACTAAAGTCGGGCCCTTTTACAAAGCCATTTATGCAACCAGTTCTAGTCCCTTAGTTCCTTGTCCCTTAGTCCCTTAGTCCCTTGTCCCCTGTCCCCTAGTCCCTTAGTTCCTTAGTTCCTTAGTCCCTGAGTCCCTGAGTCCCTCAGTCCCTCAGTCCCTTAGTCCCTTAGTCCCTCAGTCCCTTGTCCCTTGTCCCTTGTCCCCTAAATCGAAACCATCTCTCCCGGCTTGAGGTTGTTCAAATGGGCTTCAAAGATCACCCTCGAGACAAAAACTGCAGTAAACAGATTGGCCGCCAAGCCAAAGGTCAGCGTGGTGGCAAAGCCTTTCACGGGTCCGGTGCCGAACAGGAACAGGATGGCCGCGGAAACGATCGTAGTCACGTGCGTATCGAGAATCGTGACCCAGGCATGGGCAAAACCCTGATCGACGGCGGCCGAGGCCGCCTTGCCGGCGCGAATCTCTTCACGAATGCGTTCGAAGATGAGCACATTGGAGTCGACGCCCATACCGATGGTGAGAATCACGCCGGCAATCCCGGGGAGCGTGAGAGCGGCCTGGGAAAAGCCCATGAAGCCAAGCAGAATCACCAGGTTGAGAAACAGCGCCAGATCGGCGTTGATGCCCGATCCGCGGTAATAGATCAGCATGAAGGCCATCACCACGAGCACGCCGGCCACGGCGGCGGTCACGCCCTCGCGAATCGAGTCCGCGCCCAGTGTCGCGCCCACGGTGTTTTCGTCGATGTAGCTCAGCGAGGCAGGCAGCGCGCCCGTGCGCAGGAGCTTGGAAAGCATCATGACTTCATCCGGGGAGAAGCTGCCCGTAATCTCGCCGGTATCGCGGATGCCGCTCTGGATAACGGCCACTTCGCGCACCGTGCCGCCCATCACCACCGCCATGCTTTTGCCCACGTTGGCGCTGGTGTAGTTCCAGAACTTGTCGCCGGCTTCGTCAGTCAGGGTGAAATTCACCGTTCTCTGCCCGGTATTGGCATTCGTGCCCGGCTCGGCGGAGCGAAAGTCGCTGCCCTCCACAATGGCCAGCCGCTGCAGAATGTAAAAGCTGCCATTGCCCGCCGATCCGGCCAGTTCCCCTGTTGCGGGAAGGATCTCCTGGTCCGGAGGAAGATTGCCGCCCACGCTCGAGAGTGCGGTCTGGCGATCCTGGAACGGGCCGCCCTCCACGGCGTGAATCTCCAGCCGCGCGGTCGAGTGGATAATGTTCTCAACTTCATTCAGATCGCTTATGCCGGGCAACTCCACCAGAATCTCGTTGGCGCCCAGGCCGTACTCCTGGATCACGGGTTCGCTCACGCCCAGTGAATCCACCCGGTCGCGAATGGTTTCTATCGCCTGCTGCACGGTCCGCCTTTCGAGGTCGCCCTCGAAGATCGGCTTCATGGTCAGCGTCCAGGTATTGTTGACGCCGTTCGAGAGGTCGTACTCGTCGGAATACTTGGTGCCTTCAAGCAGCGTATTCACCTCGCTCGATTGCGCCGGAGAAGTGCCCTCAATGCGGATCTCCTCGGGCTTGTTCGCGTCGGGCTTGTAAACCTGGGAGAAGGTCAGATTGGCCTTGTTCAGGTCCTGCTCGATCTCCTGCACCGAATTGTCGGTCTCCGCGTTCACGGCTTCGGATACCTGCGTTTGCAGAATCAGGTGTGCGCCGCCGCGCAGGTCCAGTCCGAGGTGAATCCGCTTGGTGATCGCGGCCAGCAGATCCTTGCCGGTGATCCCCTGAGGCACGCCGAAGATGCCATAGAGGCAAACCACCAGAACGGCAACGATCAGCACAATCTTGTTCTTGAGATTCTTTTTCATATTCCGCTTCGCCGGTTCTTGCGGTGAGCCTAAGAACCGGATGAGCTCTCCTGCGTGGTAACCGAGGCGATCGCGTTCTTGGCTACTTCAAGTTTGAGGTTGTCGGGCGCAACACGAATGATGACCGCATCATCCTTGATGGAAAGGATCGTGCCGCGAATTCCGCCGGCGGTGGTCACGCGGTCGCCCGCCTTGATGGTGGTCATCATGGCCTGCCACTGTTTTTGCCGTTTCTGCTGCGGCCGGATCATCAACAGATACAACACCGGAATCAGCAGGAGGGGCAAGAGCACCGTCATGCCTCCACCGGCCGGGGCGGCCGCTGCCGCCAGGAATGCGAAACTCGTCTCCACGCTTGTCCTTTGCTCGCCCGGCAGCACCATCACCACGCGCCAGCCAGGGAACAGGCACACTCGCCGGAGCGAGCGCCTGACTTTAAGAAAATTTGTCTTCGGGAACGGTCCTGGGCGTTCGTCCTCCCGGCCCAGGATCTGGAAGAAGGGTCAGGCCGGGGGAAGGAATTCGCTTCCTTCCCACTTCCCTTAACTTCGACACCCTACCGCCGTCGGCTTCCTTTTGAAGTGCGCATTCCTCCCGGTTTCCGGTTGCGGAGGCCGACCAATCTACGACGGCGCTTCCACCCTTCGGATACCGGAAAGAGTCCCTGGAAAGATAAGATACGCGCGGCCGGTAGCGTGTCAAGGATGCGGTGCGAACCCCTCGCGGCGCAGAGAGGCCGGCGGCCCGGCGGCGCTCGACCCTTGCCGGTCGAATTACCGCCCTTATAAAGCTCTTATGGATTTTCTACCCCCTCTTTAGCGCCGAGGGTGTCCTCTGGAAGGAGCAGGACCTTTGCGGTTGCGCGAGCCAAATCGGGCCCATGTTTTCGCACCGCAAGACTCCTGAAGAAGGCTGGCGGCCTATGGAAATTGCGCACCCGGGCTCTCTTTGGCTCATTCCCGTTGCTCTGTCTGTAGCCTTTCTTCTCTGGGTGCTCTGGAGTTTTTGGAG
>JASHUF010000068.1 GCA_030040175.1 Acidobacteriaceae bacterium | reverse complement strand
CCAAAGGCCGGGAACGGGTAGTGAGCTTTGCGGAAGAGGCGCGAAGCTGAAGTCATTCGAGTTTTACTGCTGGCGTCACACCTTTGGGACCCGAGCGGCACAGTCCGGCATGGATCGGTTCGCGCTGGCCCGCCTCATGGGGCATAGCTCGCCTTCCGTGGCCGCCCGCTATTACATCCACGTCAGGGAGACGCACGTTGCCGCCGGGTTCGGGAAGTTTGTCGAGTACCAGACGCGCAACATAGCAGAGGAAATCAAGACTGCGTTCCCGCAAGCGAGTGAGGCCGTTCAGTAACCAGTTTCTACTGCCGGGGACACTTCTCAGGCGTGCTGCAAATGCGGGAGCGGGTCAACTCTGATTCGCTTCCGCTTCTCGATCTGCCACAGGTCGTACTGGGCCTGCATACCCAGCCAGACTTCGGGCGTGGACGTGCCAAAGGCGCGGGCGAGGCGCACGGCCATCTCCGGCGAAACGGCGGCCCTGCCGTTGAGTACGCGCGACAGCGTGACCCGGCTCACGCCCAGATGCTTTGCCGCCGCTGCAACGCTCATCTCACCAAGATACTCCCGGATCACTGCGCCGGGGTGCGGGGGATTGTGCATACGCATATTGCCTTCCTCTCTCAGTGGTAGTCCTGGTAATCGACCAGAATCGCGTCCTCGCCCTCGAAACGGAAGGTGAGACGCCAGTTGCCGCTGACCATGACCGCCCAGTGGCCCTTGAGGCTTCCGCGCAAGGGATGCAACCGCCATCCCGGAGCATTCATATCTTCCGGCCTGCGCGCGTTGTTGAGCATGAGCAGTTGAACGCCCAGCCGCTCGGCGTGCTTCGCCTGGATTCCGGCCAGCGATCCGGTACGGAAGAACTTCTCCAGCCCCTTGTGGGCGAAGCTCCTTATCACGTTTCTAGTGTATCGTTAAGCGATACGGGCGTCAATTCGCGCTGATTCGCGGTGATTCCCTGACCGCCCTATCCCCGCAAGCGCAGCCGTCCAATAGACCGGTTTTGCCGAATCCGGCACATACTGCGGAACACAGTTGGGTCGCAACTGGCTGTAAGTGACTGATGGCGTCAAGTAGGCTGCTAGATTCTCAATCTTAAAACCCGGCTTCGATTCCCGGTAGCGCTACCAATCCATTCTAAACCTCTGTTTATAGCTGGATTGCCGCAATCCCCGGCCGTTGTACTCAATTGGCCCCGCAATTTCGGCACTTTTCGTCTCGATGGTTCCGCGAGGTTTTTCCGGAGATTCAGTATTGACTTCCGGGGATTCCATGCACCGGGCAATCCTCATACCAGCGCGGATCACTTGGCCGGCGAGGGCGCGCTGCGCCAACACTCGCGCCAGCACAAATCCAAGGCAGGCGATCGGCTCGACATGCAGGATATGTCAAATATTGGGTAAGCGCCAATGCATACCAATCTCTTGATTCGCTCCAAGTCATCGGTCAAAAGCGCTGAGAGCGGTCGATGGAGACTCGACAGCCCAGGGGCTACGAAATCCTCCGCAGCATCGTTCTTCGACCCCATTCGCGCCGCGCGTCCCGGCCTCCTGCAAAAACGCCCTTGCCCTGGTCATCGCGCTTAACGGGCGCGGTCCGATGTTGCGCGAGACTGAATGGTTACGAGCCACGCGCTGCTGGCGGGACAAGTCACGCCGGCCCTGATGGATTGGCATATCACGGATTACGGCGTTAAATCGGCTGATTAAACCACTCCAAGGAGCGGACGCGATCAGTTCGCAGCCGGCATTCAAGTTCTCATAACTTTTTAGACATACTTATCATCTTTACCTTATGCATAGACGCAAATGCATGTGCAAAAACCCTTGGCTTTTGTCCTTGACGATCCCGTTCTACATGATATATCACTGCTCGGCTTAAGAAGCGTCGCGCTCGCGCAATGCGAACGCAGCCATTGCAGGACGAAGACGAAAACAAGAGGACCCCGTGCTCCTGGAGCGAAAAACGAGATAGGCGAGGAAGACACAAGGGCAGAAATACACGGCTGCCGCCCCGGTAAGTGCCGGCGTGTCCAGTGGATCCAATTCAGAGCCCAATAGGGCCATCAGAGGACACGCGGCAGAGAGATGTTTCGCCGCCCACTATTTACGCAGTTACTACTCATGATTTTGAAGACTAATAAAATTCACGAGGTCCCAAGTCGCACATAGTTAGGGTCTGTTAACACGATTAGGGCGAATAGCGTTCCACCCCAGCGACGAAGACCTGTCGCCGGGGACCCCGGATTTTCGCCGCAACCCAGGGCCCCAAACGCGCTGTTCTTGCGCGTTTGGGTAGAAGCCGAAGGGACGGGGCGGATTTTTACGATGGCTTTGTCGCCCGTCGCTAAAATGTTTCAGCATTTGCCACTCCTCGCTCCGCGCACTCAGAGAAATCCGCTCCCGTCGCTGCCGTCCTAATCGTGTTAACAGGCCCCGGCACGGGAGCGCCGGGTGCTTCTTTCTGCCGGAGCAGGAATCATGGCGGCCCATAACCGGTTACGCAGAAGCTTTCTCTGCGCACCGTGGGAGCACGGGTCGCCGATTATCCCGTCAGCCAGATTTACGGTCTCCGCGAGACCGCGATGCCGCGGATCGGCGGCGCGATCCGGGCTCTATCTCCGGCCGGCTCCCGTCAAACATTAATTGACATATCACGATTGGGCGGCATAATCTGGTTGAACCAGTTTGAGAAGATCGGTGATATGTGGTCCATTGCGGCCCAGGGTTTGCGCCAACTCCGGGTTTGATTGCCTTGGGTACGGCACCCCTTATGCCTGGGGCCGCGAGGCAAGCCGGTCGATTATACTCGACAATCAGCGTCTCCGCTCCGGTTCTGCGCTGCGGCAAACCCTAATTTATGCCGGTATGCGGAGAGCGGCCGGGAGCATTTCCACGTATCGGGGTCTCGCCAAAGTCGGATTCGCGATGACGGCTTGCCTGAGCGCGGGCAGTCTGACGGTGTGCCCCGGCGCATGGGCGGCGTGCACAGGCCCGAATTCGCTGGAGGCGCGGATTCATGCGCATCCCGATGCCGGCGCCTACGCCGAATTGGGCGCCTGGTTTTTTAAGAATCACGAGATGGAATGCGCGGCCGCAGCCTACCGGTCAGGGCTGAAGCTGGCGCCGGGCTCGGCGCGGCTCACCCTCGATCTGGCCATCGCGTACCGCAACACGGGCATGCTGGATGAAGCCGAGCAGACGCTGAAGCAGGGTCTCGAGGCCGAACCCGGCTCCGACGCTTTGACCGCGGCTCTGGTCTCGATCGAATACGAAACGAACTATGCGGCCGCGACCAAGCTGTCGGAAGAAATCGCCCGCCAGAAACCCGGCGACCTGGAAGCGCAGCGGATTTATCTCCGGACTCTGGTGATGCTCGGCGACAGCGAGCGCGCCGTGCCTCTCGCGCGCAAACT
>JASHUF010000067.1 GCA_030040175.1 Acidobacteriaceae bacterium | reverse complement strand
GACCACGAATGCCGCCGGTAACAGGTCGACACTGCTGGCCAGGGAGACTCACCGACGGTTGCCTTCACACGATAGCCGGTAGGTTATCGGACCAGTCCACCCGCCTGGGCAGGGACGCGCTTGTCCGGTGCGTATAATTTCGCGCCTGTGTCCGGCGCCCTCGGGTGTGCCACCTGGGCTGCGTGATAGTCGATTTGTCACCTGAGCCCGAGCTGTGGCTGCGGGCGTTTGTCACACAGGGCTGCGTGGCAAGATTAGGGAATGTCCGTTATCTCCGGCGGAAGTTCCATGAGAGCCAGGCAGATCGCAGACGAGCTGGCTCGGTGCCGTCAGCGTGGCCTGGAGAATCTGGATCATGGCGACCAGGCGCAGGATGGCTCACCGGGGCAGCGAGGCGACCGGCGTCAGCGTCCAGTTGCCGCGCCAGAACTCGAAAGGCTGGCCAACCTGCATGCCAGGCGCAACGAGATAACTGCGACCGACCGTATCTTGAAGATCAAGATCTTGCTCTCCGCTGTGCTTGACGACTATTCGGCAAGCGAGAACGAGGAGGATGCCAGGCTCATACGCAGCCTGCTGTTCAGCGATTTGACGCTGACAGTGCGAAAGCCGGCCGGGGCGCTGCTTAAGGAAGCGAGGCGGAGTTTCGGCGAGCCCAGCGAGCCGGTCTTCCGCGAGCGCTTCAAGCGGGCTTTCGGCAACTTCGCAGAGTTTCTTGTCCAGGTGGTGGACAGCGGAGCAGAAGAAACCAGCACTGCCTCCGAAGTCGACCGCGCGGGAAACCTCGGGAGTCCACTGCAGGTCACAGCGGGACTCGTGGGGAACAGGCCGGATCGCTTCATCGAGCTGCTCGCCGACTCGGCCGAGGCCATGGTCGTGGGCTTTGACAACGAGCTACTGGAGCCGGCCCTGCGAGCTGCCCTCGACCTGAAGCGTGACCGCATGAACGACCTCAGCGCGTTCTGGCGCTCCTTGGAGATCGTCTTCCTCGGGGAGCCGCTTCTGGACTACCTGGACGACCACGAGGTGTCGCCCGACCGGCGGGTTGCATTAAGGGAACGGCGCCGGGCGATGACCAAAACGCGCCGGGCGGTACAGCTGCTGCTCCGCAGCACTGGCCGCCCCGGCTGGACCGTCTCGGAGTCTCCGTTCATGCCGGCCTTCACCGGCTCGCTGTTCGTCCGGCCAGATTCGCGGCATGTCGTCCAGCTCATAGTGCGGCAGCCGGCCGCGCGGACGCGCGTCGCCGATCAGGTTTACCTGGAGTTCGACGACCTGCCGGACGAGTACTTTACGACAGCTTTCCGCCGCGTAGTTGAGCGCAGTATCACCGAGAACAGGCCCGTGCCGGTGGGCAACCCCTTCGGTAGCACTTTCGTCTGCACGGAGACGTTTAACCGAGATGCGGTACTCAAACCTAAGAGGCAGGACTGGCTGCCGATGGTGCTCGTCGTGACGACGCAGCGCAGACGCGGCCAAGTTGCTCCCGTGCTCCAGTTGCGCACGGAAGAGGTCGCCGTCCGCGAGGTGGGCATGGTCTCGCATCTGTCACGCCACATTTACCAGGATGAGACCTCGCCGCTTCCGGCGAGGACAATTTCAGCTCCGGCCTCGTTTGACGCCAAGAGTGAGTGCGCACTTCGGGCTGCACAACTGCGGGTTCAGATTGAGACCGGCGACGATACGCCGCCGGACGTCCGGGAGCTGACGACCGGCAAATTCATTAACCCTGACACCGACAATCTTTTCTTCTTCGTGTATTCGCTTGAGCTGCCCGAAGAGATGAGGCTATGGCCCGCGTCTGAGATGTATCACTTCAGTCTGGACGAGCTGGTGAACATCCGCGCGAACCAGGCGCTGCGCGTGGCGGCCCGGATTTGCAGGATCACCGATAGGCCGGCCAAGTTCTGGGTTACTGCAGTCGAACTGGCGACGCTGAACCTTGCGTTGCACAATTATGGCGATCTTGGTGAGCGTCTCACCCGCCTCGCTGGCGGGTCGCCGAGAGCGCTGGCGGGCTTGTCTGCCGAGATCGACAGCCTGATCGGGTCGACAGCACCCGTCCGCGCCTCGTCAGGCGCGGACATGGAGGTCGTGGGCCTGTCTGGGTGGCAGTACCGCGAGTTCTACACGGTGCTCGTGCCGCAGTACGGGAAGGCAGGTGTGCCAGGTGCGAGCGAGGAACTGCACAGGATCAGCAAGATCAGCACGAGTCGCGTCAAGAACGTGCTGACGCGCGTGACGTCGCTGTACCAAGACGAAGACCTGCTGCGCTCCATTCCCATCGAGCTCTGACCAGCTCCCGTTACAGATCCATGGGTAGCACCGAGACGACATGCTCGTCCTGGTAGATCTCCGCTAGCCGGTCGCGAGCCGCCCGCTTGCGTTCATCAGCCTCAATGCAGGCGGCCAGGTCTGTGGCCTCCTCGATCCCGATCTCGGCATAGAGCGGCAGGAGCGTGGAGAAGAACTCCCGGAAGTGCCAGCCAGCCAGGCCCTCGAGCAGGACCTCCCGATTCGGATCCATCCAGCTCGGCGCGGTGCGCGCGGTTAGCAGGCCGCTCATGGACGCCGCCGCCACTGCGCGCTCGGCTTCAGGCTTCTCGATCAGCCCGAGCATCATGTCGGCAAGGTCCGAGCGATCGTGGAGTGTCAGGTTCAGCGCGACGACTTCCGCTGCAGCGGCGAATGCGCGCCGCGAAATGTCGGTTCTGCGGCACAGTTGGACCGCTGATGTCAGAACCTGGTTGGCGCGGATCGCCAGCAGTTCGGACAGCTTGAACGGGTGCATCTCGGCCCGCCGGGGGAAATGCAGGCTCTCGGGCAGTTCGAGCGCGAACACGAAGAAGAACAGGTGTT
>JASHUF010000066.1 GCA_030040175.1 Acidobacteriaceae bacterium | reverse complement strand
CCGCAGATGCAGCGGCGCATGCTGCAGGCCGTGGCCGCCATTCCCGGCGTCGACTCCGCGGGGTATTCCACCCACCTTCCCCTGAGCCTGGGCGACGGCGACTCCTACGTCTACACCGACGCGACCACCGATTACCGGCCTACCAACCAGGCCGCCGACGCCATGAATTACAGCATCTCCCCCGGCTATATCGAAACCGCCGGCACACCCCTGATCGCCGGCCGGGACTTCGCCTGGAGCGACGACAAAAACGCGCCCAAGGTGGCGATCGTCAACCGCACGTTCGCGGTGAAGGTTTTCGGCTCGGTGGGGAAGTCCATCGGCGGCCACTTCAAATACTGGGGCGGCGAGCGTGCTGAAGTGGTCGGCGTGGTGGAGGACGGAAAATACCGCTTCCTCACGGAGGATCCGCAGCCGGCCATGTTCCTCAGTTTCCTGCAGCAGCCGGAGAGCGCCACCTACCTGGTGGTGCGCTCCCAGCGCGATCCCCAGGATCTGGGTCCCGCACTCGAGCGCACGCTGCGCGGGCTCGACTCGAGCGTGCCCATCGGCATCCGCCCGTGGTCGGCGGAGCTCGACAGCGCGCTCTTTGCCGGGCGCGTGGCCGCCGTGGCCCTCGGCGTTCTCGGCCTGCTCGGCGCCATGCTCGCCGTCACCGGCATCTTCGGCATGGCCTCCTATGTGGTCAGCCGGCGGCTGCGCGAACTCGGCATCCGCGTGGCCCTGGGCGCGGGCAGGCGGCAGGTGCTGCGCGCCTCGCTGGGCCGCGCTTTCACGCTGCTGGCCGCGGGGTCGGTCCTGGCGCTGGTGCTGGATGTGATCTTCTCGCGCGTGCTGTCCTATATCGTTTACCAGGCCACGTCCCGCGATCCGCTGGTGCTCGGAGGCGTAGTCGGCACCATGCTCCTGCTCGGGATCATGGCGGCGTGGATTCCTGCGCGCCGGGCCATCGCCGTCGATCCCCTGATCCTGCTGCGCGAAGAATAATGGAGCTCACCGGTGGTCAAGCATCCCGGAGGGATGCTACGAAAATAGCCCAGGATAGAGCCGTCGTCCGCCTCTGCGGACGATCGGCGGAATCCTGGGATTATGCGCACCAAAGGAGAATCCCCAGTCCTGGAGGGACGGCGCAAGGACATTTTCTTAGGCGAGGATCAATTGCCTCGGACGGGCCTGGCAGGCTGCCAAAAACGATCCCTGCAACCGGCTCGAAAAAAGCGCAGATTCACAGATTGAACAACTCGCGCAGGCGCTTGGTCTGCGCGCGGCTCACCGGAATCTCCGTCTGCTGCTTGTCATTCATGCGCAGTTGATAGCTCGACTTGAACCACGGCACCACTTCGCGGATGTGGTTGATGTTCACCACAAAGCCGCGGTGCGCGCGCCAGAAGTGCGCCGGGTCGAGCAGCTCCTGCAGCTCTTCAAGGGTCCGGCATTTCGAATGGCCCTCAAAGCTCCGTGTCACAATGCGGATGATGCCCTCGTCGATGGCCGCGTAGCAGATGTCGGCCTGGTCTACGAGCAGCAGACGGCTTTGCGCCTGCACCACCAGCTTGGCCGGATGAGCCGCGCGCTCGGCGTCCTGCGAGCGGTTGAGCAGCTTCAGCAGCGCGTCGATCTGGGAGCTGGTGGGTTGCGGCCCCGCCGCCGGCTCTGCGGCGCTTGCGGCATTGGAGGAGCCTGCGTGGAGGCGCGCCCGCACCCGCTCCACGGCGGCGCAAACGCGCGCGCGATCGAAGGGCTTGAGCAGGTAATCGACGGCGTTCACCTCGAAGGCGCGCACCGCGTACTGGTCGTAGGCCGTGGCAAAGACGAACTGGGGCAGGGGCCCCGCATCCTTGCCGCCGTTACGCAGCCGGTTGCGCTCCACCAGGCGCTGGATCACAGCGAAGCCGTCCAGCCCCGGCATCTGCACGTCGAGGAAGACCAGGTCGGGATGGTGCTCCTCGATCAGATTCACGGCTTCGATGCCGTTCGCGCCCTGCGCCACCACGTCCACATCGCCCACCGCATCGAGCAGATATTTGAGCTCGTCGCGGGCCAGCTTTTCGTCGTCGACAATCAGGGCTGAAATGGGCATGGCGGGCCGAAGATCAATTCTATGAACCACGGCGGACGGGGGTCAATGCGAATGCCCCGCGAATATCCGGGAGCGGTTGCCCATCCGTTCGCGCCGTTGGCGAAAGGGTGGAAAGGCACGACTCAATTTCCGCATGGAGAACGCGCGGAACGGCGCCAACCGCGTCCCGTCACACCTCGAGCTCGACGCTAACGGCTGAGAGCTGAAAGCGGCATTTCACTCGCCCAGCACGCGCAACCGCGCCGGCGTGTGATCCACAGCCAGTTCGTGGCCGCACTGGGTGCAGAACTGGTCGGTGGGGCGCACCGTACGGAAGCAGTTGCCGCAGTTGGCCGTGAGCTGGTAGTTGCATTGCGGGCAAAAGTGGAAGTCGCTCTGCACATGCGTGCCGCAGGCGGGGCAACGGGAAACCTCCGGCTGGCGCAGCAGAAAGTAAAAGACGGCGCCGATGCCGCCCGGCATCACCAGGCAGATGACCATCCAGAAGCGTGTGCTCATGGCCCGCCGCGGCGCGTCCTTGCTCACGTAGCCGACCATCAGGAAGTAGAGCGCAGCCAGCAACCCCCAGGAAAGATCGAAATACAGGCGCAGGCCGAGCGGCGGGGCCGGATGGTGACGCTGCGCCGGCGCCACAATCCACCAGTAGTACTCGACCAGCAGAAACGCCAGGATGGCCGCAATGATCGACCAGACTGGAATCATCCGCTCGTCTTCCTTCATGGCAATCGATTCGGGCTCGCGCATCACGATCCTCAAGCAGGGCGCCTTTCCCAAAAGCTTATCTCTTTTTCAATGGACGGACGAGAGGAAACAGAAGTTGCGGTGGGGAGGATCTCCCTTGGCCTCAAAGGGGAAGCTTCTCCCGGCTCAGGGCCTTTGCCGCAGCCATCCGGCCACCAGCGCAGCCGCCACCAGCGCCGGCATGAGGATCGAGGTCCACAGACAGCTCTGCGTGGCCACGTCGCCCCAGTGGTCACCGCTGATAATGTCGTCGGTTACGCGCCAGACAAACGGCCCCAAAGCGACCACCATCAACAGGATGGAGGCCAGCGCCAGAGCGCGGCTGCGCTTGCGCCCGGCCTTCTGGTTCTGCATGACGCCATGGGAAGCCAGCACCACCCGACGCGTCCGATAGGCCACCGCTTGCTCGCGTCCGGCCTGTTTGCCGGCGAGCGCGGAAACCAGGTCGCGGTCACGATCCGCGCCGGGGCCCGCGCCTGACCCTGAGTCTGAGCCTCCGGACATGCCGGCCGTGTTCACACTGCCTCCAGCAGCGGGCTCATGGCTTCCGGCCGGGCGCCTTCGAGCCTGGGCTTGAGCATCGCGATGCCACGGTAAAGTCTTGATTTTACGGTAGAAAGCGGGGCGCGCGTCACCTTGGCAATTTCTTCGAGAGAAAGCTCCTCGTGAAAGCGCAGCACGAGAACCTCGCGATGCATGGTGTCAAGCGTCAAAAGCGCGGCGGCAATCCGTTCCCGGTCCTGAAGATTGGCCACACGGTCGAATGGAGTCGGCTCGCGATCGGCAATTTCAAAGCTCATCGGCCGGTCGTCTTCGCTGCCGCCCTCGACCAGCTCGTCCAGGCTGCACGGGGTCCGCTTGCGCCGCTGATCGATCACCAGGTTGCGCGCGATGGTAAACAGCCAGGTCTCAAACCGGGCCCGTCCGTTGAACTGCCCGCCGCGCACCAGCACCCGCATCCAGACCTCCTGGAAGAGGTCCTCGGCCATCTCGCGATTTCCAGTCAAATAAAGCAGATAGCGCATCAACCGGTGCTGGTAACGAACGATCAGCCCGTCCAGCAGCCCGGCTTCCCGGCGCTTGAGGCCATCAGCAACGGCAAGGCTCTCCCGGCGCGCCAGCTCCTCTTCCGAAGTGGCGCCGGCGGCAAAGAACGGCGTGGCGGCGGCGAAGTCCATCACCATAAATAGACGCCGGATCATCCAACAAAGACGAAAAGAATCTGTTCCCGGTGGGGAAATACACCCGATTGGGCGCTGGAATGGTCCTGCGGCGGGCGCGCTCCGGGTTAGCGGGCGGCGCCTGTCGCCCGCCTCGCCCGTTTCAGCGCTTCTTCAACCACTTTGGCCGCCCTGCGTTCCCTCGCTTCGGGGCTCTCGTAATAAAAGATCGCCAGCAGCAGTCCGCGCCGCTGCGTTGCCGTCATCGTCTTCCATCCCGCCTCGGCCAGGGGCTGGCGCGCGAAAGCAGCCTTCAAAATCGGCGGCGTTTCGCGCTCGCCCTCCATGGCAAGCAGCAGGCGCTCGGCGATCCGCTCCGCCATTCTCGCGCGCGCCTCCGCGCTCTTCGTCTCGCTCACCATGGCGCAAAACGTCCGCCGCATGTACTCGGTGAGCGCGTCAAACCACTTCCGCAGTTGCCGGTCGGCCTTGAGCGCGCGCTCGAGTTCCTTCGGTATCACGGCAACGCGCTCCTCGAAATCAGGCTCCAGCGTCATCCGCACCCTGTCACCCTGCCGCACGCCCGCAGCCTTCTGCATCTTTTTGTTCACCAGCACCAGGTGGCCCTTGCCGCCGCGCGCCGGAAAGAGCGAGGTGTGAAAAGCAAACCCCCCGGCTTTGCTTTTTGAGGGCGCGATCTCCCCGCGCACCCGCAGCCGGCGGCGCTCGGGCCATGCCTTTTCGATATCGAACGGCACCGGCGCAATCACCCACTTGAGCGCGGTGCCGTCGGGCTCGAGCCGGGCGGTGAATGATTTTTTGGCTGAGGAACTCATCGCTTCAGTGCAGCAATCCTATCGGATTCAGCCGCGATCGCGAAGCACGCGAGCCGACAGAGCGCACTAAACTATCAACATGGACGTTCTCTACGGCCTGCACCCGGTGGAAGAAGCTTTGCGCGCCGGCAGACGCCGCTTTGACCGCGTGCTCGCTGCGCGGGAGCGCCGCGATGAGCGCCTCGAAACCCTGCTCGCCCAGTGCCGCGCGGCCGGCATCCGCGTCTCCCTCGAACCCCGCGAGCAGCTCACGCAGATCGCCGGCGCCGCGAACCACCAGGGCGTGGTCGCGCTGGTCCGCCCGCAGGAGCTGCTCGCCCTCGAAGACCTCCTCGCGCCCGTCCCTGCGCGGGCGGCGAAAGCTTTGGACGGGCATGAAAGGCCACCGGCCAGGTTACTTCTCGCGCTCGACGGCGTCGAGGACCCGCAGAACCTGGGTGCGCTGCTGCGCGTGGCCGAGGGCGCCGGCGTCGACGGCGTCGTGCTCACCGAGCGCCGATCAGCGCCCCTGAGCGCGGCAGCGCTCAAGACGAGCTCCGGAGCGGCCGAGCATCTGCGCATTGCGCGCGTCGTCAATCTCGTGCGCGCCCTTGAAGAGCTCAAACGCCACAATCTCTGGATCGCCGGTCTCGACGAGCGCGGCGCAACCGATTACGACGGCTTCGATCTCACCGGCGATCTCGTGCTTGTCCTGGGGCGCGAGGGCGCCGGCCTGCACGACCTTGTCCGCCGCACCTGCGACCACCTGCTGCGCATCCCCATGGCCGGCCAGGTGAGCTCGCTCAACGTCTCTACGGCCGGCGCCGTGGTGCTCTTCGAGGCCGCCCGCCAGAGACGCGCTGCCCAAGCAGCCGCCTCTCTCGTCCAAAAAGCTGCGACCCGCAGTGCTGTCCCACGCAGCGGTGCGCAGAAAGGCCTCGGTTCATGAATCAACCCTCTCACCCCGCCTCTGCGCTGGGGTGCCCCAGGTCCCGATTTTGGGACCTGGGAAGGCAAAGCCCTCCACTTTTCATCGTGAAGCTGCTCGCAGTCTTACTTTCCTGCTTTCCTGTCTCCGGCCTCGCCCAATCCGCGCAAAACCCGCCGCAACAGCCGGCACCGCAATCGCCGGCTCAGCCGGCATCCGCGCAACCGCCCCCCTCCAACCCCAACAGCCGCGTCCTCTTCTCCCGCTCCACAGACGAAACGGGTGAGACCACAACCACCGTCGGCCCCGCGGCGCAGCTTCCCGCAACCGCAGCCGCGCCCGTCGCCACCGACGCCGAGCGCGAGGCCGTCACCTTCACCGCCTACGATCTCGACGTGCATCTCGAACCCGCGCGCCAGCGCATCGCGGTGCGCGCCGAGCTCACCGTGCGCAATGACGGCGCCGCGCCCCTCGCGCACGTCCCGCTGCAGATCTCCTCCACGCTCGACTGGGAGCACATCGTCGTCAACGCACACGACGTGGCTTTTCAAACCGCCACGCTCAACTCCGACGCCGACCACACCG
>JASHUF010000065.1 GCA_030040175.1 Acidobacteriaceae bacterium | reverse complement strand
CTCGTCTCCCTCGAAGACATCTGGATCACCGCCAACTTCAAAGAGACCCAGTTGCGCCACATGCAGGCGGGCGAGAAGGTTCAGATCCACGTCGACTCCACCGGCAAGGACTACTCGGGCCGCGTCACCCAGATCGGCGGCGCCACCGGCTCCGTGCTCTCGCTCTTCCCGCCGGAGAACGCCACCGGCAACTACGTAAAAGTGGTTCAGCGCCTCCCCGTCCGCATTGACTTCACCAACCTCGAGCGTGAGGACCCCAACCACGAGCTTCGTCCCGGGCTGTCAGTTGAACCGAAGGTCTGGGTGAAGTAAACGCAAGGGGTCAGGGAACGAGGGACCAAGGGAACAAGGGAACAAGGAACAGGGAACAGGGAACAGGGAACAGGGTATCAGAGGGTAGGGAACTGAAAACTGACCACTGACCACTGACCACTGAAAACAGATCTGCCCGCTTCAGCGGGCGACAGATGGTAGCCCCAGGCGCAAGCCTGGGGATGAAGGTCACGGACGGAGCGCCAAGCCCCCGCAAGGCGGCGAAAGAATCGCCCTTTACGGTTTGAACTCCCCGGCTCCTCAAGATTCCAACCGGCTGACCACTGAAAACTGACCCCTGATCGGTGACCCCTGCTTTATCCTGTCCTCCAGCCCCATGCGCGACTCCATCCACGTCTCCAAGGAGAATTACCTGAAGGCCATCCTCGAGGCCGAAGCCGAAGGCCGCGAGGTCATTCCCGCCGTCCTCGCCCACTGGCTCGAAGTCTCCGCGCCGGCCGTCACCATGGCCCTCAAGCGTCTCAAGCGCGACGGCGACGTCGAAGTCGGCGTTGACGGCATCGTCCATCTCACCGCTCAGGGCCGCGAAACCGCCTATCACACCGCCCTCCGCCATCACCTCATCGAACGCATGCTGAGCGAGCTCTTCGGCATGGAGTGGCATCAGGTCCACGAAGAAGCCGAGCGCCTGGAGCACGCCGTCTCCCCGGCCTTTGAAGCCAAGCTGCGCGAGAAACTCGGCGAAGGCGGCGCCTGCCCCCACGGCAACGCCGTCCTGCCCGAGCGCCCCGCCGAGCGCAAGCGCCGCGGCGAGACCCGGCTCTCTGAAGCCCAGGAAGGGAAGCGCTACACCGTCACCAGCCTGCAGGAGCGCGATCCCCGGCTCCTGCTCTTCCTCCACAAATCCGGCATCGGTCCGGGCTGCACCTTGCGCGTCCTCAGCCAGAACTACGACCAGACCGTCCAAGTCGAGCTCGAATCCGGAAAATCCATCCTCGGCCGTCCTGCCGCCGAAGCCGTCTGGCTACGCCCCACCCCCTGATTCCGAGTCCGCCATCGCCTTTGAAGACTTCCTCTTATCTGCCTCCATCGAAATGCGTCTCGGCGATCAAGCTGGCCTCGCACTCTACTAATCTCTAATAAACATATTTTATTTAACTATAATTAAATATCTGTGACATACTATAGCTGAGAGGGTCGGTCCGCCTGCTTCGCGTGTCTTCTCAAACTGCATCCCGCATTACGCTCGCCGAACCCTCGCTCCCTGAGGTCCATGCCAGCGTCCGCCTCACCCGCTCGCCGCGCCTTTGGCTGCGTCTGCTCGGCTTTCTCGGTCCCGGCTTCCTCATCTCCGTCGGCTACATGGATCCCGGCAACTGGGCCACGGACATCGCCGGCGGCTCGCGCTTCGGCTATACCCTGCTCTTCGTCGTCATGGCCTCGAATCTCATGGCCATCCTCCTCCAGAGCCTCTCCCTCAAGCTCGGCGTGGCCACAGAGCGCGATCTGGCACAGCTCTGCCGCGAGTCCTACGGCCGTGCCGCCAGCTTTGCCCTCTGGATTCTCGCCGAAATCGCCATCGCCGCCTGCGATCTCGCCGAGGTCATCGGCTCGGCCATCGCTCTCGAGCTTCTCTTCCACATTCCGCTCTTCACCGGCGTGCTCATCACCGGCCTCGACGTGCTGCTCATCCTTCTTCTCCAGCGCTGGGGATTCCGCACCGTCGAAGCCCTCGTCATCGCCCTCATCGGCGCCATCATCGCCCTCTTCGGCCTGCAGATGTTCTTCTCCCGTCCCGACTACTGGCCCGCGCTCCGCGCTCTTTTCATCCCCTCGCCCGGCATCGTCACCGATCCCGCCATGCTCTACATCGCCATCGGCATCCTCGGCGCCACCGTCATGCCGCACAATCTCTACCTGCACTCTTCGCTGGTGCAGAGCCGCCGCTACCAGCGCACCCCCAAAGGCAAGCGCGAGGCCATCCGCCTCGCCAATATCGACTCCGCGCTCGCCCTCACCATCGCCCTCTTCGTCAACGCCGCCATCCTCATCGTCGCCGCCGCCGTCTTCCATCGCCGCGGCCTCGTCAACGTCGCTGCCATCCAGGACGCCTTCAAGCTCCTCTCGCCGCTCGTCGGCGCCTCCTGCGCCAGCACCCTCTTCGCCGTCGCCCTCCTCGCTTCCGGCCAGAACTCATCGATTACCGGCACGCTGGCGGGCCAGGTGGTCATGGAGGGCTTCATCCACATCCGCCTCAAGCCCTGGCTGCGCCGTCTCCTCACCCGCTCGCTCGCCATCATTCCCACCATCCTCGTGGTCGCCATCACCGGCGAGCGCGGAACCGAAAAGCTGCTCATCCTCAGCCAGGTGATTCTCTCTTTCCAGCTCAGCTTCGCCGTCGTCCCGCTGGTCCTCTTCACTGGCGACCGCACGCGCATGGGCGAGTTTGTGAACGGCCGCAGCCTTCAGGCTCTCGCCTGGTTCACGGCGATCCTTATCGCCGCCCTCAATGCCTGGCTCCTCGTCCAGACCTTCCTCGGCCGCTGAACGCCTTCACGCACGCACAAAAAATGGGCGCCCCATCTGGGCGCCCTCAGGGCAGCGCGTTCTTGTTTTTGCGCCAAGGGCGGGAAGGCGCGGACCTCAATCCCCGGCTGCAAACTCGGCAGGTTGCCCCATCCTTCGAGGGTTTTCTGCTCGAAAGGTGAGAAGTCTCCACACCCCTCCCTCAGCACAGCCCCGCCAACCTACCAACCCCGCTCTTTCCCATCCAAGCACCCGCAGCACCCTTCCCACCTTGGTGCTGTTGCCCCTCGGCTCCGTCCGTGATTCAATGGAGTGTTCCTTTGGGTCCCTTTTTCACTCTTCCGGTTGTTGGGGTTTACCCGATGAGCGATGCGGATCGGCAACCGTCTGACGCGCAGACGCAGGAAGAAAATGCGCCCGGCGAACCCGTCAGCCACTACGAGATCGTTCCCACTAAGGAGACAGCGAGCGAGGCCGACCTCTACTCCTTCCGCTCCGCGATGCCGCAGTTTCTGCCCGCGCGCGCACCCGGCCAGGTTCAGCCCGCGGCGCAAGCTGTGCAACCGGCTCAATCCGCTCCCGCTGCAGCCACTGTGCAACCTGTTCAGCCGGTTCAGCCCGGTCAGCCCATCGATCCCGCCCAGCTTGCCGCCCTGGGACCAGCCGCCAAACCCCCACTCGACCAGAAAAAGCTTATCCTCTTCGCGGGTTGCGGCGGCATCGCCTTCGTCCTCGTAGCTCTCGCCATTTATCTCGCCGCCAACAAGCAGGACCCCATTGCTCCCTTTGTCGATCTCGGGCAGACGAACATTGCCTCCGCGGGTCTCGCGGGCCGCCTCATCGCCAAGTGGGACGGCGCCGCGCAATACGAGCTGCACATCGACCCCTTGAGTCCGCAGCAGGCCGCCGGTTTTGCCGCTGTCGCCGTCAATCCTCCACATCCACTCACCGTCGATCTCCGTTTCACCAACGCTACGGGCTCGGTCGTCTGCCGCAAGGAAATCGTCTTCCCCTTCAATCCCGTCCAGGATCCTGACGACGCCCTCGCCCAGGAGTTTCAGCCGCAGAAAACCTTTGACGGCGACACCGTGCAGAACGTCTCCGGCGAAGACGGCCAGGTGGAAGAAATCGTCATGAGCGGCCCGCTCGCCTGTCCGGCCAAAGCCTATCGCGCCTTCGCCAACTGGCAGTTCACTTCGAGCTTCCCCTCCGTCGCCGAGCAGCAGGATTGGCTCCGCCAGCAGGAGTCGCTGATGGAGCAGATCCGCCGCAAAGCCGCCCAGGCCAAAGCCAATGCGAATATCCCTCGCGGCCTGCGCCTGCCCGCGCCCATCGATGGCGACGACGTCATCGTCTCCGACAATCCCTCGCACGGAACCGTGGCCACGCGCAGTGGCCGCACCTTTTACATCGGCATGCGCGGAACATTGGGCCACGCCGGCTGGGAGGTCTTTCCCGCTGCCATCCACTACCACTGCGACGTGAAAGCCAACTGCGTCCTCACCCGTCCCGACGCTGTTTCCTCTCTCACCGCCCGCCTCGTCCACTGATCCCTGACCCCTGTCGTACCATGTTCTCGATGCGCATCCTCTCCGCCGCCGAGATCGAGATCTGTGATCGCGCCACCACCGAGCGCTTCGGCATCCCATCCCTCGATCTCATGCGCGCCGCGTCCTCCGCTGTCGCATCAATCGCCCGGCAGCAATTCCCGCGCGCGCGCCGCGTCACCGTCCTCTGTGGCCGCGGCAACAACGGCGGTGACGGCATGATGACGGCGCGTCTGCTCGCCGATGCCGGCCTTGACGTCACCACGCTGCTGCTCGGCTCTCCCGATGCCGTGAAGGGCGACGCCGCCGAGGCCTGGCGCGAACTGACCGAGCCCATGCACGGCCAGGTTCACGTCGTCGTGGCGCCGGAAGACCTCGAAAAGCACAACGATGCTCTCAACGCCGACCTGATTCTCGACGCGCTCCTCGGTACCGGATTCAAGCCTCCGCTGAAAGGCCTCGCCCTCGCCGCGCTCGACTGGATCAGGTCCAGCCCCGCGCCGATTCTTGCCATCGACTTACCCTCCGGCTGGCCCGCCGACGAGACCCGCGCCACGCTCGACGTTCCCGTCTTTCCCGCCGACGCCGTCGTCACCTTCACCGCGCCCAAGCCCGCGCACGCCTTCGGCCACCTCACGCGCAGTTGGCATCAACCTGTGGTCGTCGCGCCCATCGGCTCGCCGGAGGAAGCCATTGTCTCTACGCTCGATCTCCATTGGGCTGGATCCTCCACCGCGCTCACCCGCGCGCCGCGCAACGCCGACTCCAACAAAGGCAACTTCGGTCACGTCCTCGTCGCCGGCGGATCGTTCGGCTCCGCGGGGGGCAAAGCCGGCGCACCCGCTATGACCGCGCTCGCCGCTCTGCGCTCGGGCGCCGGCCTCGTCACTGCCGCCGTCCCCGAGCCCGCGCTCCCGGCCGTCTCTTCGCTCGCGCCCGAGCTCATGACCTGGCCTCTCGC
>JASHUF010000562.1 GCA_030040175.1 Acidobacteriaceae bacterium | reverse complement strand
CCCACCAGCTCGGTGGAATAAGCCGACGGCTTGCCCTCGCGCGTCACCGCCGGACGCGCATCCCGGTCCATCCAGCCGTCGTCGTGGTGCGCAATCGCGTGCAGAACGCGCGCCCGCGGCTCCGGCTTGCGGAACTGCGTATTTCCCCACGCCTCCGCAAAATTGCCGGCCAGCCGCGCGTGATCCACGTTCGTAATCAGCCACCACCCCGATTCGGATTCCAGCCGTATCATCGCCGCTTCCTACTCCAACGCCTGCGCCCGCGCCGCGTCCCTGCTCTTATAGAGCGGGGCCGTTCCATCGCAACCGCCGAACAAAATGCGAATCCCGCCGTTGTGGCCGCCGGCACCGGCGCCAACAGGAACCCGGCCTCCACTGGATTCTTTGGGTAAATCATCGCATACGACAGCCTGCCGCCGCCGAACCCGCCCGCGTTCCCTAAAATCGATCTATGGCCAATCCTCCCGCCGTTTCCTCGCCCATCCGCGCCCTGCGCAGCGCCCTCGCGAGCGGCGCCATTCAACCCTCCCGTCTGGCCGAAGAGGCCCTCGCCCGCTCCAACGGCAACCCCGGCCGCAACACCTATCTCTGGCAGGACCGCGCCTGGACGCTTTCTGAAGCCGGGCGTGCCGCAGCCATGGCGCGCGGCAGCGGCGGCATTTTCGGCGACGGCCGCGCCGCCCTCTGGGGATTGCCCGTCTCCGTGAAAGACTGCTTCGACCTTGCCGGCGCGCCCACCACCTGCGGCGTCCATTTCTACCGCGACCTGAACGGCGCTGCCGCGCGCGACTCCTGGCTCGTCGCCGAGCTCCGCGCCTCCGGCGCCGTCCTCATCGGCAAAACGCATTTGCACCCGCTCGCCTGGGGCATCACCGGCGAGAATCCGGATTTCGGCGACTGCATCCAGCCCGGGGCCCCCAGCGACGCGTCCTGGTCGCTGGGGTGGAAGCCCGGTAACTCCGGCGCGCTCACCGGAGGCTCGTCGAGCGGCGCCATCGCCAGCGTTCTCGAGGGCTCCGCCGTCGCCGCCATCGGCACGGACACCGGCGGCTCCATCCGCGTGCCCGCATCGCTCAGCGGCCTGGCCGGCTATCGCGCCACCCTGGGCCGCGGGGACTGGCGCGGCGGCGCGCACCTGGCCCCCTCCTTTGACACCTTCGGCTGGATCTTCCGCGATCTCGAAGACGCGCTGCTTCTCGTCGCGCCCTTCGCGCCGGCGTCGGCCGCGCCCGCCCGCGCCTTCACGCGCTTCGCCGCCGTTCCCGTAAGCTTCCTCGACGATTGCGAACCCGCCATCCTGGCGAGCTACCGCGCCTTCATCGGTGAGCTCGAATCCCTTGGCCTCGCCGCCCACGCCCTCGATGTCTCCTGGTGGGCGGAGTCGCGCGACATCTTTGCGCCTCTCCAGGCCGCGGAGGCCGCGCAGATCCACGCCGGCCATTTCGACCAGTTCGAGCCCGCCATCCGCGAACGGCTCAACTGGGGCGCCTCCCTCAAGCCCGATGAAGTCTCCGCGTTGCGCCGCCGCCACGCCGAGTTCCGCGCGCGCATGGACGAGCTTTTCTCGGCGCACGAGCTCATCGTCCTACCCTGCGCGCCGGTCGCGCGCCTCGAGGCGGGAGCCGACCATGCGCAGACCCGCCCGCGCCTGCTCCGCTACACCGCGCCCTTCAGCCTCTCCGGCACGCCCAGCATCGCCGTCCCCTGCGCCGCCGGAGGCATGCAGATTTCCTCGGCGCGCGAGTCCGACGAATCCCTCCTGGCCCTCGCCGCTCTGATCGGAAAAACCCGTAGAGACAACCAGCGCGACCGCTGATACCCCTGCTTCCTGACCCCTGTTCCCTGATCTGCAATCTCTGATCTCTATTTCCTGTTCTCTACTCCCTGCTCCCTGTTTCTCACTCTTCCCCTATATCCTCGTGCCACACCGCCGGATTTTCGGCAATGTACTTCGCCAGCAGCTCGCGGCAATTCGCATCGTCCAGGTCGATCACCTCCACGCCGTTCGCGCGCAGCCATTCGACGCCTCCCGCAAAGTTGCGGCTCTCACCCACCACCACCATGCCGATGCGGAACTGCCGCACCAGCCCGCTGCAATACCAGCAGGGCGCCAGCGTGGTCACCATCACTTTGTCGCGATAGCTGCGCTGCCGCCCGGCGCGCCGGAACGCATCCGTCTCCGCGTGCAGGCTGGGGTCGCCCTGCTGCACGCGCCGGTTATGCCCGCGGCTCACCAGCGCGCCCGCGCGCGTGAACAGCGCGGCGCCGATGGGAATGCCGCCTTCCACCAGCCCCATCCGCGCTTCTTCGAGCGCCACTGCCAGCATCCGCCGGTACGGCTCCAGATCGTTCACGCGCGTATCCTCCATTGGTTTGTACGCCGCAAGTGCCGCTCTGCGCGCACGGCGCGCTGCCTCTTCTAATCCTCGTCCCCGCTCTGCGGCATGTCCACGGGTTTTCGCTCGAGATCGATCGCCGGCCTCCCCGCCTTGCGCAGAATCTCATTCACCGCCGGCAATTGCTTTTCCTTGAACTCCTCCCATCCCGGAAGCACTTCTTTCGCTTCGCCCTCCACATGCGTCGCCGCGGCAAGCAGCGCCGCGGTCGGCGCGGCGTCGGCCTGCTGCAGCTGGCCATAAAGCTGGGTCGCCTCGTCGGTCACGTGGTCGATGCCCGGCTTGGCTCCCCTCGCCTCTTCTCTTTCGAGCAGCGCTTTCAGCGCGTCACCGTAGGGCGCAAGCTGCGCCGCGATGGCCGCATTCTCCGGCGCCGCAATCTGCTCGCTCACCGAGTGCGCGGCGAGATCGGCCCTCGCCAGCGTATCGAGCGACGAAGCCATGGCCGCCTGCGCCGCATGCAACGCCTCGAGCTCTGCCATCGTCGCGTGCACCCGCGGATCCATCTTCACTGTGACCGGCTCGGCCGCGCTCTCGCCACCCACCGTCAGCCGCACCGTGTAGGTCCCCGGAATGGCGAGCGGCCCCTGGGGCTCAACCGGCGTCCGCCTGGGCACCGCGGAGATCGGGTAATCGTAATGTGTCGCCATGGGCGCCGTCGCGTGCAGGTCCCACACCCAGCGGTGCATGCCCGCCGTCGCCGGCAGCGGGCCCTCCACCAGCGGCCACAGCGGTGGAATCAGGTTGGTGCGCAACTCCTCCGGCGTGGGCGTCTTCTTGTCGTTGCTGCTGTAGCGCCGCACCACGTTGCCCTGCCCGTCCACGATCTCCAGAATTACCGGCCCCTGCGCGTCCTGCGCCAGGTAGTAGTCGAGAATCGCTCCATCCGGCGGATTCTCGCCTGCCGGCTCGTCGCCGGGCAGCGGCGTATCCGTGTTCGTGTCGCGGCGCACGCGCCACGCCGCCGCCGGCGCAAACAGGGGAGGCGTCGTCTTCCCCGCATCGGCAGCCAATTCCCGCAGCGGCTCCACGTCGTCCAGCACCCAGAACGACCGCCCATGCGTGGCCACGATCAGATCGTCGTCCTTCACCAGGAGGTCGCGCATGGACGTGTGCGGCAGATTGTATTCGAGCGGCCGCCAGTGCGCCCCGTCGTCGAACGACGCCCACACCGCGCGCTCCGTCGCCGCATACAGCAGGCCCGGCTGCACCGGGTCGGCGCGCACCGCGTTCACCGGCGCATCGTCCGGCAACCCCTCGTTGATCGCCGCCCACGTCTTGCCGCCATCGTGGGTGCGGAACGCGTACGGGCGCAGGTCATCCACGCGTAGCCGGCTCACGGCCACATACGCCGTGTCATCGTCGAAGCGCGACGCGTCAATTTGCGCAATCTTGCTCCACGGCGCAACGCCCGGCGGCGTGATGTTTGCCCAGTGGGCGCCGCCGTCGCGCGTAATCCACACCA
>JASHUF010000561.1 GCA_030040175.1 Acidobacteriaceae bacterium | reverse complement strand
CAGCACATCCTCGGGAAAGACGCGCGGCAACTGGTGCTTGCGGATCATCATTTCGACGTCGACGCCGAAGTCGTCCGGCGAGCCCAGAACCTCGATTACGCGGCCGATGGGAGGGCGCGTGGCCGTGGGCCAGCTTGTGATCTCGACATCGACGACGATGTTTTCCAGGCTCCCGCTTTTTGAACGAGAGCCCGCCTCGGAACCCAGCACGCGATGCGGAGTTGCGGAATCTTTCTCGTCCGGCTGCTCCGCGCCGAAGGGAATCAGGATCGGTTGCGTCATGCGCTCGTCGAAGGGCACCACGCGATGGCCCTGCTCGCGATCCGACTTCCCATAGTGAAAAATGCCCACCACGGTTGCATTGCGGCGCGTGAGCACACGCGCGATGCGCCCCTGGCGGCGGCCGTCGCGCTTGGGCGGATCGAGCTCCACCAGCACCTGGTCGCCCTGCATGGCGCCGTTGATCTCGTCCGGCGGAATGAAGATGTCTTCCGCGGTTCCCTGCGTTCCGGCCGGGCGCGCATCCGCTGCGGCGGGTCTTCGATCCGGCCGCACAAACCCGAAGCCATCGCGATGCAGATCGAGCCGGCCCGCAGCCAGATTGCCGCCGAGGTTCTTGCGCGCGCCCGGCCCGGCGGCCGCGCCGGGAAGGCTCCACATTTCGCGGTCGAGCTGCATGAGCCTGCCCGCTACGGTGAGCCGCGCCAACTGCTCAAGCAGCAACCGCCGCTCGCGTCCGCCGCCCAGGCCCAGCTCGCGCACCAGTTGCTTGTAGCCGGCCTTGCCGCCCGGCGAGCGCGCGATGCGCGCAAGAAGCTCGCGATCGGTCATACCACCAGATTAGGGTATGCCTCCGGCTTGGCGCGCCGAGTCCGCCATTGCGTCCGGACACGAGGCACGCGCGTTACAAAGGGCACACTGCGTCCTTCCGCCCGCCTCTCGCCGGTTGGCCGGGTTCGGGCTAAAATACTTGCACACGCCAATCTTGGTGAAAGCACCTGGATGGAATACACTCTTTTCCGTGGCCGCTGAGGGATGGACTTAAGGCCAGCCGGACGGCGGCCCGCACTTTTATTTCAGACCTCAGGCCATCGGCCATCGCCTTGGCAAATCCCCCCAGTCCCCCCTGTGGGACAGAAAAGGAAACCGTCTTGAGCGCAATGTGGAAACCCAGCCAGACCGGACCGGTCAACTCTGCACCCACTCCCGAGCCGCCGCGGGCCGCCCCGCAGCCCACGCCGGTGGAAGTTCCAGCCCGGCCGCAGGCCGTGGCCGGCGAGCAGGCAACCATCGGCAAGGGGTTGTACATCAAGGGCGAGATCACCGGATCGGAGTCTCTCTATATCGACGGCAAGGTGGAAGGCAGCCTGAACCTGCCGGGCAATCGCGTCACCGTGGGCCGCAACGGCCAGGTGTCGGCCAACATCAGCGCGCGCGAAATCGTGGTGCTGGGCAAGGTGAAGGGCAACGTCACCGCCACCGACCGCGTGGACATCCGCGCCGAAGGCTCGCTGAACGGCGACGTGGCCGCGGCGCGCATCAGCATTGAAGACGGCGCGTTCTTCAAGGGCGGCATCGACATCCGCAAGCCGGATGCGAAAACCGCCGCGCCGGTCGCCGTGCCGGAGCCGGCGAAGGCTACGGCCTGACGCACGCCCAATCCGACAAACTGTACAAGGCGCTCCCGCCAGCCGGGGGCGTTTTGTGTCTGCTTGCCCTCAGGGAACGATCAAACCATCGAAGACCCTTCAGCTTGCAGACGAAATGGATATGACATTGATTATAAATTATTTATCTAATTGTTATCAAACAAGTTATCTGAAAATGAGTTGAATATGAAACAGAAATGAGATAGAGAATGAATTAGAGATTGAACAAAAATGATCCGCTATGAATTGCCGCAGCGTTGGTTGCTCTACGACTCAAGAAAGATCCACCTCGCGTTGGTCGAGGCAAAGGCTGCGATCCAAGTTTTGCAAAATCTGCCCTACCAGCGAAGCTGGGTTGAAAAGCTGCAGGAGCTCCAACTTAAGCGCGAGGTTGCCGGTACCAGCCGCATTGAAGGAGCCGACTTTACCGAGCGCGAACTCGACCAGGCCATCCGCCCGGATGTTGATCCGGCCGAGCTCCTCACCCGTTCGCAGCGGCAGGCGCATAGCGCCATGCAGACGTACCGCTGGATCGCGGGTCTCGCTGCGGATCGGCCGATTTCTTCCGACCTGATTCGCGAGGTGCATCGCCGCATTGTCACTGGGTGCGATGACGATCACTGTCCTCCGGGTGTGCTGCGTGGGCGCGATTACAACGTTACCTTTGGCATTCCACAACATCGTGGAGCGGAGGGCGGGCCGGCGTGTGAAAAGGCTTTCGAACAACTGCTAAACGCGTTGCAGACCGAGTTCTCGGAGCTCGATCCGCTGCTTCAGGCGCTCGCGCTTCATTACCACCTCGCAGCCATGCATCCGTTTCTTGACGGCAATGGACGAACAGCGCGCGCGGCGGAGGCGCTGATTCTGCAACGAGCCGGACTGACGGATCGGGCGTTCATCGCGATGTCGAACTACTATTACGACGAGAAACCGCAATACCTGCGCGCGCTGAGTGAGACTCGCGCCGCCGAGCACGAACTGACTCCCTTTTTTCTCTTCGGTCTGCGCGGCATCAAGCGGCAATGCGCAACCCTAACCACCGAGATACGCAAGCAGATGCAGAAAGCGCTGTTCCGCGACACGATGTATAGCCTGTTTGGCAGGCTCAAGACCAAGCGGAAGCGGGTGATTGGGGCGAGGCAAATTGAGATCCTGAAGATTCTGCTCGAGGAGGAGAGTATCGAGATGAGGGATCTGTTTCTGCGAATCAGGAGCCTTTTCGCCTCAATCAAAGGGGAATCGAAAGCTATGGTTCGCGATTTCAATCAATTGGAAATTCTTGGCGCGATCCACGTCCCCTGGGATCACGACGATTTCGACCATGCGCCAGTGACCATCAACTTGGATTGGCCGCAGATGATCGACGAAAGCGAATTCCTGCGCCGCATGAAGACCATGCCGAAGGGGAAAACCTTCAAATTCCTTCCCTAACCGCGCTCACCGCAGCCCCAGCCGCTTGAAGGCCACGCGGGGCAGGGCGGAGCCTGTCCTGTCAAGGATCCATTTCGCCAGCGCGAGCCAGAGCGCGGAGCCGGCGAGGAGAATGACCAGGTCTTCAAGATGGCGGTGCAGGTGCGCGCCGGAAAGGTGAACGAAGAGCCAACCCAGCACCCACGCGAGCAGCGCCACGGCAACGCCGCCGGCAAGCGAGGCCGCCAGACACCGGCCCATCTCCGCGTAATCCAGGCTGGCGAGCGAGACCATGCGCCGTTTGTGCAGCAGCACGGCGATGACCACGGTCTGCATGGCAATGCCGATATCTGAAGCGACGGCCAAGCCGGCCGCGCCCTGCGCGCGGTAGAGCACGTCATAAATGGGCAGCGAGACCAGGGTCACGAGGGTGCTCGCGACCATGGGCACGAAAGTATTGCCTGCGGCATAGAACGCGCGCGCGTAGATGGCCTGCGCCGACCAGAGAAAAAGCGAAATGGAGAAGATGGCAAAGTACGCGGCGCAGAGCGCGGCGCCGTGGGCGCTGAAGCGCCCGCCGCTGAAGACGAAATCGATGGCCGGCCGGCCGAGCGTGATCATGATCGAGGCCACGAGCAGCCCCAGTGAGGCCACGCGCGAAACCGAGTCGGCCACGCCGGTGGCGAACTCGTAGCGCTTGTCCTGCGTCCACAGGCTGGCGAAGAAGGGCAGAGAAGCCGCGCCGGCCGCTTGCGCCAGCATGGCCATGGGCGCGGTGAAGAGCTGCTTGGCGTAGCTCATCAGGCTGACCGCGCCGCCGATCTTGGACGCAAAGTGGGCGATGATCCAGTTGTCTGCGGTGACCAGGGAGACGCCGGCCATGAGCGGCAGCGAGAGCCGCACCCACTCGCGCAGCCCTTCGTCGTGCCAGTCGAGAATCATGCGGTAGCGCGCGCCGGCGCGCCGGGCGAAGATCCAGTTGAGCAGAAACGGCCCGCAGATGGCGCCGCCGAGCGTGCCCACGGCCAGCGAGGAGACGCCGATTTTTTTTACCAGCAGCACGCCGCCCACGATGGTGCCGAGGCCGTAGATCAGCGGGGAGACGGCCTGCACCGTGAACTGCTTGCGCACCAGCAGCACCGCGCCCAAGACGCCGCCCGCGAAAAAGCACAACTGCGCGGGAAGCAGGATGCGCGTGAGCTCTACGCAAATGGCGGCTTTGTGCGCGTCGAATCCATTGAACCACCAGCGCACGTACCAGGGCGCGAAGATCTCCCCGAGCACAATGGCCGCGCCCAGCACCAGGACCATGGTGGTGAGGATCACGGAAAGCGAGCGCTCGCCCTCGGCCTCGCGCCCGGTTTCGCGGTAGCGTGTAAGGATGGTGACGAAGGTGATGGAAGCCGCGCCGCCGACGAGGAAGTAGGAGATCATGTCGGGCAAGACGAAGGCGGCGTTGAAGGCGTCGGCGTCTACGCCGCTGCCGAAGAGCCAGACAATATATTTGACTCGCGCCAGGCCGATGATGCGCGACAAGAAGGTGGAGACCATCAGCACCACGGTGGCGGAAAAGATGCTGTGGGCGTGGGCGGGGTGCAGGGCGCCGAGGCCGCGCGACCACCACGAGGGCGCGCGCTGCGGCTGGGTTGAGGGCGATCGGGCCACTGGCATCGATTTTAGCGGGAAGGCCGCAGCGGGCGTATATGCTCGTTACCAGGGAGGGGCGCGTGCGTATCTTCGTTCCTTTCGCCGTGGCGTTTCTGCTGGCGGCCGCAACCGGATTTGCCCAGGCCATTCACGGAGGCGGCGGCATCACCCTGCCCGCGCCGGCAACCGTCGACGCGAAGCCGGTGGCCGACGATTACTTCGGCACCAAAATCGTGGACAATTACCGCTGGCTGGAGGACGCCAAGAGCGACGCCACGCGCGCCTTCATCGACGCCGAGAACGCCTACACCAACGATTATCTTCAGCAGGCGCACATCCGTCCGCAGATCGCCGACGATCTCGATCCGCTGATCAACATCACCGTGACCACGGCGCCCATGGAGCGGGGCGGCAATTACTTCTTCTATCGCCGCCTCGCCGGCGAGGGTCAGTTCTCCATTTACGTGCGCCAGGGCTGGACGGGCAAGGACCAGCGCATCATCGACCCCGCGGTGTTGAGCCGCGACCCCAACACCTCGGTCTATATCAATGACGTCTCCCGCGACGGCCTGCTGGTGGCCTACTCGGTGAAAGAGGGAGGCGCCGACGAAACCTCGATTCACTTCTACAATGTGAAGACGCGCAAGACGCTCGAGGATACGCTGCCCTCGGCGCGCTATTTCAGCGTCTCCTTTGCGCCCGACGGCTTGAGCGTCTATTACGCCCGCAACCTCAAGCAGGGTACGCTCCTTTACCAGCACGTGCTGGGCACGCGCAATTCGCGCGACACGCTCATCTTCGGCAACGAGTTCCGCGGCGAGCTGCTGGGGCCGAACGACCTGTTCTTCGCCGGCATCACCGACGACGACCGTTATCTCGTCATCCAAATCGATCGCGGCGTGCCCGCCAAGCGCGTGGACATCGTCTTCCGCGACCTGAAGAAGCCGGACTCGCGCTTCGAGATCCTGGTGTGGGGCATCGACGCGCGCTTCTCGGCCGGCTATGCGCGAGACGCCTGGTACGTGAAAACCGACTACCAATCGCCCATGGGGCGCATCCTCAAGGCCGACCCGGGCGTGATGCCGGAGGCATGGCAGACCATCGTGCCCGAGGGCAAGAGCGTGATCGACGACTGGAATATCGTGGGCGGAAAAATCTTCGTCAACCGCCTCGTGGACGTGAAAACCGAGACGGAGGTGTACTCGCTCGAGGGAAAGCCCATCGGCAATATCGAATACGGCGGGATCGGATCGGCCTCGGTTCTCGGGGGGCGCACCATCGATCGCTACGGCTTTTACAACTTCGAGTCCTACATCGTGCCGCCCACGCTCTACCGCTACGACACGGAGACGGGCAAGAGCGAGGTCTTCTTTCAGCCCAAGATTCCCTTCGATTCCACGCAATATGAGCTGAAGCAGGTCTTCTATCAGTCGAAAGACGGCACCCGGATTCCCATGTACATAGCCGGGAAGAAAGGCCTCCGGCAGGACGGCACCGAGCGGCTGCTGATGACCGGCTACGGCGGCTTCAACATCAGCCTGACGCCCGAGTTCAGCGCCGAAGCCGCGTGGTGGATGGAGCAAGGAGGATGGTTTGCCGTGCCCAACCTGCGCGGCGGCGGCGAGTACGGCGAGCAGTGGCATGAGGCAGGCATGTTCGAGAAGAAGCAGAACGTCTTCGACGACTGGTTCGCCGCGGCGCAATATTTGATCGACAACAAGTACACCTCGCCGGAGCACCTCGCCATCCGCGGGCGCTCCAACGGCGGGCTGCTGATGGGCGCTTCCATCACCCAGCACCCGGAGCTCTTCGGCGCCATCTGGTGCGGCTACCCGCTGCTGGACATGCTGCGCTACCAGAAGTTCGAGGTGGGCTACTACTGGACCACCGAGTACGGCTCGTCGGACAACGACAAGCAGTTTCCCTATCTGCTCAAATACTCGCCTTACCAGAACGTGACCGCGCGCTCGGATTATCCCGCGGTGATGTTCTTTACCGGCGACAACGACACCCGCGTCGACCCGCTGCATGCGCGCAAGATGACGGCGCTGCTGCAGGCCGCGTCAAAGAGCGGCCGGCCGGTGCTCCTGCACTATAGCGTCTCCGGCGGCCACTCGGCCGGCGTGAGCGTGGACCAGCAGATCCAGGACACAACCGACGAGCTGACCTTCCTGTGGACAGAGACCGGGCCAACGGGAGTACGCAGGTAATCGGCTGACGGCGACACGCCAACGGGCCGTGACCCTTGGGTAACCTCGCGCGGAAGATTACCGATGCCGATAAGCGGATTGACGAGCCGGTTTGGCCTTTCGGTAAACGGGCACGGGGAAAAGTTGCGCGGAGATTTTGTGCGCTTTTGGCCGGCGTTCCCGGTCCCGGAGCCAGAGAGCTGCATCCAACCGGCGGCGGTGGCGTTGTTCCTCGACTTGAGATCAGGGTGCCGCTTGACTGTGCACCCCGGAGCCTAAATGGCGCACGCAGAGCTGGCAGAAACGGATTTTTGTTGTCAACAGGAAGAAGCCCGGCTGGCGGCTCTGGCTGCCACGGGCATCCTGGATTCGCCGCCGGAGCCGACCTTCGACGCCATCACGCGGCTGGCGGCCGAATACTTCCACGCCGATACCGTGCTGCTCGGATTCGCCGACGTAAGCCGGGTGTGGATCAAGTCCTCCTGGGGCGAGCCGGTGCGGGAGCTGCCGCGCAAGGGCTCCATCCTCGAAATGGTGCTGGCCGAGGATGGGCCGGTAGTGGTCTCCAACATCGCCACGCATCCCGGCACGCTGGCGCGCCGCTACATCTGCCGGCGGCTCGAAATTCAATCGTTTGCCAGCGCTCCGGTGCGCTCCTGCGATGGCAGAATTCTCGGCGCGCTGACCATCTTCGGCAGCCAGCCGCGCCGCAGGATGGCGGTGGACGAGCTGCGCATGCTCGAAAGCCTGGCCGATATGGCAGCCGGCCAGCTGGAACTGCGCCGCCTGCGCCGGACCATAGTCACATGCGGGCCGCAGCCTGTGCCCGCGGCGAAGAGCCCGGAAAACACCTGGCCGCGCAGGCCCGACCTGCGCGCGGCCCTCGAACAGCGCCAGTTTGTGCTCCATTACCAGCCCGAGGTGGAGATCACCACCCGCCGCATCGTCGGTCTCGAGGCCCTCATCCGCTGGCAGCATCCGGAGCGGGGAATGCTCGCGCCGGCTGCGTTCATTCCCGCCGCCGAAGAGAGCGGAATGATCCTGCCCATCGGCGACTGGGCTCTTGCCGAAGCCTGCCGCCAGATTCAGCATTGGAACCGGGAGCTGCCGGCGCCGAATTCAGTGCGCGTCTGCGTGAATCTCTCCGCCCCGCAGTTCGCGCGCGAGGGGCTGGCCGATCATGTGGAAGCGCTGCTGATGCGCGGCGGGATTTCCAGCGGGCAACTGGGCCTGGAGATGACGGAGTCGAGCCTGATCCCGGACACGCCCACGGCGCTCGACGTGCTCAGCCACCTGCGCAAGCTCGGCGTCTCCCTGCTCATGGACGACTTCGGCACCGGCTACAGCTCCCTCAACCATCTGCACTCGTTTCCCTTCGACGTGCTCAAGATTGACCGCTCCTTTATCAACCGCATCACCCAGGGCGAGCAGCCGCTGCAGATTGTGCGCACCATTCTCGAGCTGGCGCGAGTGATGGGCATGGACGTGGTTGCCGAGGGCATTGAAACGCGCGCGCAGCAACGGCTGCTCGAAGAGATAGGCTGCCGCTACGGGCAGGGCTTTTTCTACGCCCGGCCCATGGGCGCCGAGGCCGTGACCAATCTGCTGCGCCTCCCCGGGCGCCTTCTTCCCGAGACGAAGCCGGCCGAAGCGCGCGCCAACTGAAGCCGGGCACGCCCCTGGCCGGTGCGAGTTTCATTCCGGAACACGCTGGTGCGTGCTTCCCATTTCAGATTGCGCGCGGCGAACTCGATTCGGCTTGGCTCAAGCGCACGCGCGCCCCTCCCGATAATCTTAGGCTCATGCAGGCAGCCGCCGAAGCAGAACTCAGGGACGATGAGTCGCCGATCCCGTGGTGGGAGCGCGCGCCTTTCAGCGGCGCGGCCAACTTTGCCACCGCGCTTTCGCGCCTTGCCGCGCCCGGCCCGGAGCCGGACAAAGAAGCGGCTGCGTGGAACCAGGCCGAGGAGACAGGCTTGGACGAGCTCCTGAGTTACGAGGGCGTGCTGCGCGCCGGCGCTCGCACGCAGGCCTCCGGCGGCAATTCTGCTCACGAGTCCGCCGCGCCCGGCGCGGGGAGGGAACAAGCAGGCGGCGGGCAAACCGCAATCGCAACAACGGCCGGCGAGGAACCCCGTTCGGCGAGCGTGACCCTCCGCCTGAGCCGCAGCGAATGCGCGCAGTTGAAGCAGCGCGCCGCCGAGGCAGGACTGACCGTTTCCGCTTACATCCGCTCCTGCACCTTTGAGGCGGAGGCTTTGCGCGCGCAGGTCAAGCAGGCGCTGCGGGAACTGCGTGAGCAACCGCGCGGCGAAGCGAGCAGCAAGTTCGAGAGCGAGCTGCGCGCCGAGGCATGCGAAAAAAAGCCGCCGGCGCCGGTTACGCCCGCCGCACTCGGCGAAGAAGCCACGCGCCGCTGGTGGCAAGTACGCCCCTCTGCAAAAGGCGTTTCCGCTCAGGCCTGAGCGGTGACCTTCTCTTTGCTCCAGTAGTGCACTCGGGTCCCTGAACCCTGCTTCCCTGCCCTATTCCCTGTTTCCTGCACTACTCCGCTTCGAGCACCAGGCACTTCAGATACTCCGTCTCGGGCAGGCTCAGAATCACGGGATGATCGGGCGCGGCGCCGCGCCGCTCGAGCAGGCGCACGCGGCGGCCGGCGTCGGCTGCAGCTGCGGTCACAGCCGCTTCGAGATCGGCCCAACCCACGTGATGCGAGCAGGAGCAGGTGACGAGCAACCCTCCCGCGCGCAGCATTTTGAGCGCGCGCAGGTTCAGCTCCTTGTAGCCGCGCAGCGCGCCCTCCACCGCCCGCTTCGACTTCGCGAAAGCAGGAGGGTCGAGCACGATGGTGTCGAAGACTGCGCCCGCCTGCGCCCAGTCGCGCAGAATCTCAAACGCGTCCGCCTCAATCCATTCCACCTGCGCGCGGGCGCTTAAATGCGACTGCTCGCGATTCGCCGCCAGATTCCGCTCCGCCACTTCGAGCGAAGCGCGCGAAGCATCGATGCCGGTGACGCTCTTCGAAACCCGCGCCAGGTGCAGCGCAAAACCGCCCTGGTAACAGCAGACATCGAGCGCGCGGCCGCCCGGCGTAACCTGCCGCGCCCATTGCTCGGCGGCCGCGTAGTTCGCATGCTGGTCGAGAAAGGCTCCCGTCTTCTGGCCGGCATTCACGTCGTAATGAAACGCGAGGCCATTCAAATGGAATTGTGTGCTGGTTTTCGGCGCGTCTTTGTCCGCGGCCCACAGCGGCGCCAAGGCAGGCGCCTCCAACCCTTCCAGCTCACGAATCCGCGGATCGGGCCGCTCGAAAATCGCCGCGGGCTCGAACCCATCGCGCAGCACGCGCACGCAGGTCGCGCGCACCCCTCCGTTCTCCAATCCTTTGGCCAGCAGTTGCAGAATGATCAGGTCGCCGTACTTGTCGGCGATCAGCCCCGGCAGCTCATCGGCCTCGCTGAAGCAGAGCCGGCAGGCGTCATTTTGCGTATCGAGAAGCGGCTTGCGCCGCGCGAGGGCGCGCTCGAGCCGCGCGGCGAGCAGCCTGAGCCACGCAGCTTCGTCGATGGCCTCGCGCGAGACCATGCGCAGCGCGATTTGCGACTTGGGACTGTAGAGCGCCGTGCCCAGCAAGAGACCGCGCGGATCGGCCACGGACACGAGCGCGGGAACCGGCTCGCCTTCAGGCACAGTGCCCGGCTCGAGATCCGACGCGTATACCCAGACGTGCCCGGCGCGCAGGCGGTCCGCGGCGCGGCGGCTGATGCGCGCGCCCGCCGCGACTGCATCGACGCCCGCGCCCGCCGCGAAATCGACCGCCGCCTTTTCTCGCGTGCTCGCGCGGCCGCCCGGATTCGGCTTTTCAGATCGCGGCTTTTCCGGCCGCGAGCTGTCGCGCTGCGTCTTTTTCACACGCGGCCTTTCGCGGCTTGCTTTCTCGCTACCTGGCTTTTCCTGTTTCGGCTCGCCGGTTTGCGCCATAGGCCCCCTGCGGGAGTGCGCCCACCGGCTTGCCGCGGACGCCACTGCATCTGAATGGTTCTCAGATGAGCGGTCAAATGATTGATTCTGATTGTCTTTGCCAGACGCGAACCTGGATCCATGGTAGCAAACATCGCACCCCCTGACTGGCATCGCACGAGTGCCGTGTCAACGTGCCGTCGAGCCGCGCCGCAATGACCACGGTAACGCCGCACAAGCACAAGCGGCCTATAATGAAGCATGGCGACCGCGCGGCAGGGCGTCGAGAGGGCGCAGGATTCGCTCCCGCGAGCGGCGGGCGAAACCCCTGAAACCGCGCAGGCGGCCGCTTCTCCGCCGGCTGCGCATCTGGACGCACACGCGGCCAACCCGCGGACAGTGAGCGAGAAGCCTGTGAGCGAGAGAATTGACGCGCTGCTCAAGCGCGCCCATGCCAATCGCCCCAGCGACGACCTCTCCCTGATCCGCAAGGCGTGGGATTTCTGTGTGCAACACCACGAGGGGCAGCGCCGCGCCTCCGGCGACCCGTACATCGTGCATCCGCTCGAAGTGGCGGAGGTGCTGGCGGAGATGAAGCTGGACGCGACCGCCATCGCCGCCGGCCTGCTGCACGACGCTGTCGAAGACACCCCAGCCACCAACCAGGAGATCGCGGCCAACTTCGGCGACCAGGTGGCGCACATCGTCGAGGGCGTGACCAAGATCGACAAGATTCAGTTTGCCAACCGCGAAGACCGCCAGGCCGAGAATGTGCGCAAGATGCTGCTGGCCATGGTGAGCGATGTCCGCGTGGTGCTCATCAAGCTGGCTGACCGGCTGCACAACATGCGCACCCTCGAGCACCTCAAGCCCGATCGCCAGGAGGCCATTGCCCGCGAGACGCTGGATATCTACGCGCCGCTGGCGCACCGCCTGGGCATGGGCAAGGTGCGCGGCGAGCTTGAAGACCTGGCCTTCCGCTACACCGATCCGGTGAGCTACGAGCGCGTGGCCGCGGCGGTAGAGGCGCGGCGCGTCGAAGGCGAGCAGTTCCTGCGCAGCGTGGAAGACACGCTGACGGAGCAGCTGCGCGAAAACAGCATCCAGGCGCGCGTGGAGTGGCGCATCAAGCGCCTCTACTCCATTTTTCAAAAGATCGAGCGCACCAAGATCACCTTCGACCAGGTCTACGATCTGCTGGCCGTGCGCGTCATCACGGAGGACGTGGCTTCCTGCTATGCCGTCTTCGGGCTCATCCACACGCTGTGGCGGCCGGTGCCGGGCCGCATCAAGGACTTCATCGCCATTCCCCGCGCCAACCGCTACCAATCGCTGCACACCACGGTGATGGGCGCAGGCGGCCATCAGTTCGAAGTGCAGATCCGCACCGAGGAGATGCACCGCCTCGCCGAGGAAGGCATCGCCGCGCACTGGAAGTACAAGGCCGGCGACGGCGCCGTAACCGCGCGCGACGAGGAGCGGTTGAACTGGATCAGGCAACTGGTCGAGTGGCAGAAGGAGATGACCGACCCCAACGAATTCCTTTCGAGCTTGAAGATGGACCTCTATCCCGACGAGGTGTACACCTTCACGCCCAAGGGAAAAGTGGTGGTGATTCCGGCGGGCGGCACGCCCGTGGATTTTGCCTACACGATTCACACCGAGGTGGGCCACACCTGCGTGGGGGCCAAGATCAACGGGCGCATGATGCCGCTGCGCACCAAGCTGCGCACCGGCGATATCGTGGAGATCGTTACTCAAAAGGATCACAAGCCCAGCCGCGACTGGCTCACCTTTGTGAAGAGCCCGCGCGCGCGCAACAAGATCAAGCACTGGCTCAATGAAGACCAGCGCCTGCGCGCGGTGGAGATCGGGCGCAAGCTGCTGGAGAAGGAAGCGCGCAAGTTCAAAGTGCCCCTGGCGCAGATCGGCGACCAGGATCTGGGCCGCATCGCCGGCGAGTACGGCGTGGCCACGGCCGCTGACCTGCTGGCCACGCTGGGGCTGGGCAAGCACTCGGCGCACCAGGTCCTCAACAAGCTGGCGCCGGGCCTTGCGCAGAGTCCGGAGGCTGAGATCGAGCCCAGACCCGGCGAGGGCGAAGGCGGCTCGGGGACTGCGGGTATGTCCGACCAGGTGCGCAAGGTGCACCTCACCGGGTCTGACTCACTCGAAGTGGAGGGCCAGAACGATCTGCTCGTCTACCGCGCCCGATGTTGCAACCCCATCCGCGGCGAGGAGATTGTGGGCTACGTCACCCGCGGCAAGGGCGTGGCCGTGCACGCGCGCAGCTGCCCCAACGTGCAGAACCTGCTCTACGAGAGCGACCGCCGCATCAACGTGGAGTGGTCGCGCGCAGGCTCGGACGCAGCCGCGCAGCGCTACCCGGTGAAGATGACCGTCTATTGCGACGACCGCCCGGGCATGCTCAAGGAATTGACCGCCGTCATCTCCGACGAGAACTCCAACATCCGCAACGTGGAGATCAGCCGCGACGAGACCGGCGAGGCCATCATCGGTTTTCTTGTCGAAGCCGAGGACCTGCGCCATGTCAACCGCATGGTGCTGGGCCTGCGCCGCGTGAATGGCGTGCGCGCGGTGCAGCGCTCGCAGAAGATGTAAAGGCGGGGGTCAAGGAACAGGGATCAGGTTCGAGCGGTCCACTACGGAACGCCCGCCTCAGACGGGTTTGTGCCTGGGCAAGATTCTCGTTGCCCCATCCTTTAGTGTTTTCTGCGAAAGGATGGGGACGCACAGACTTCAAGAAGCCCGTTTCATCCTGAGCGAAGTCCCGCATTGGCGGGACGGAGTCGAAGGATCTGCGGTTGCATTTCGTCGTCGGCGTGGGCGAATTCTGGATCCCCGAAGTTTCGTTAATCCATCTTCTTGCCAGTAGAAACGGTGATCAACCACGCTGTCAAAGCCCATAGCCCCGGAAGGGCAGTGAGGATCAATGAAAAAACGAGGCCAACTTTGAAGAGGTAAACGCGCGGCTTTCTTCGAAAGAACAGCAAGTCAACGACCCAACCCAGCGAGTAACAAGAATTAGCCAATAACCCGTACAGAAATGGGCCGAGAATTATTGCAAACGGCTCTTCGAAGTCTACCCCAGGCTTAACGGCTGCGGACCCTGCTATAAGCACGAGAAGCCAAGCGACGATTCCGACCGAGCCGACATATAGGTTGTAGTTCCATCGTCGCGATTCCCACCATCGAAAAATCTCCGAACGACTTGCTTCTTCCATTCCTTGAAAGAGCCGCTTCGGAATAAACTTCATGATGTCGATTAGAGGAAAGAGAGTGAAGATACTCCGTTAAATGGCTACACAACCACCAGTTCCGCCATCGACTTCCCCGGGGGCACAAACCGGTCCGCGCGCCAGGTGATCGCCAGCGACTCGCAACGGAGCAGCTTGGCAATCTGGCCGCGGGCGTGGTCGGCCCAGGGTCCGCGGTTGTCGATCTTGATATAGGCCTGCCAGTGGCGTAGCGCCGGCCGCGGCTGGCCCTTGCGCTCGTAGGCCAGGGCAAGGTTATAGTGCGCATCGGCGTAGCGCGGCGCCAAGGTGATGGCCTTCCTGTACGCGGCAATGGCTTCGTCCAGCCGCTCCAGCTCGTCAAGCACATTGCCGAGATCGAAATAGGCGAGCACGTAATGCGGATCGACCTCGGTGGCGCGGCGGTAAAGCTCCTCGGCGCGCCCATACTGGCGCAGATGGAAGTGCAGCGTGCCCAGATTGATGCACGCGGCCGCATAAGCGGGGTCGCCCTCGCCCACCTGCTCGTAGAGCGCGATGGCGCGCTGCTTGTCTCCGCATTCCTCGGCCTGCACCGCGGACAGAAAGCGGTCGTGCGCGCCCTGCGTCCGTGTGCGCAGCGGCTCGGGACCGGAGACGGGCCCGGAGCCGCACGCTTCCGCGGCGCGCTCGAAGTCGAACAAAAGCTGGCGGCGGATGGGATCGACCATGGCCCCGCGATGACGGAAGGCCAGGCGCGAGCCCGTGCGCACCACGCAGGCCTCGAGCAGCGGATTGACCATGCCGGAGACGGCTTTCATGGCCAGGATCGAATGGCGGATCGACGCCGCAGGTACGTCTTCCTCCCGCAGCACGCGCAGGGTGCGCAGCTGTCCCAGATCCTGAAACGAATAGGTCGGCTGCTGGGGAATCAATCCGGCGCGTTCCCACCCCTGCAACTGGTGCGAACTGATCTGAAGAATGCGCAATACGTCCCGGCGGCTGAAGCTGGTCACTCTCGAAGGGCTCCCGTGTTGGCTCCCGCAATTCCCGAGGAACCGCTCTTTCAAGCGATTATGCCAAGAGTATGCGTGGATAAATGCGTCCGATCTACCGCCGCAGAAAAAATATTCGTGGATAACTGGTGCACGATGTGATTCCGTGCACGGCTTGATTCCTGGGCGATGCGGCAGTTCGCGGACGTCGCGGCGCGGCCGAAGCAAGGGAGGGGGACAAGGCTGGAGCCGACGGTCAGACTTGAACTGACGACCTGCTGATTACGAATCAGCTGCTCTACCAGCTGAGCTACGTCGGCCTGCTCCTCAAATTGTATCTTTCGGCCCTTAGAAGGTAAAGTTGAGCGGTACGCGCTGCGCACGCTCGCTCTTGTTGCAGTCCGTGCAGGTGAACCATGAGCATCATGGCGCAAACTCTTCAACTGGCATTCCGGATCGCGATTGTCTGGGCCGCAGGATTTGTGCTGGCCGTCGCGGTCCGCGCGCTGCTGCCGGACAAGCTGGGCATTCCGCTTGGGGGCGGCGCGCCCAACCTGGTTCTGCCTTACAGCCGCATCGGTTTCTGGACCTGCCTGCTGGCGGCGCTCACAGTTACGGGCGCCGTGGTCATTCGCGCCATGCTCGTCGACCTCGGCATCCGCTCCTGAATCGGAAGAGGGGAAAAAGCGGAAAAGGGGAAATACCGGAGCCCCACACAGCCCGTTGAAAACAGGCGGGCGGGCTATACTGCTGGCCATGCAGACCGATCCGGTGATGGAGTGGCGCCGGCTCACCGAGCACTATCGCGCGCTGGGTGAAGAAGAGCTGCGCGCTCTGGCCGTCGACTTCCGCGATCTTACCGAGATGGCGCAGCAGGCGCTGCGCGCCGAGCTGCACAGCCGCGGTCTGGGCCATCCCGAGACCATCGCGCAAGCGCCGGTCCCGCAGACGCGCGAGGGCCGCGCCGCCGCACAACTGCACGAGCGGGCAGACACGGGCGACGGAGGCGCGGAGCGGGAAGACGCGAGCGATGGCCCCCACGAATACACCTGGAAGACGCTGCTCTGCGAGTGCGAGACGCATCGGCAGGCGTGGCAGATTGCCGAAGCGCTGCGGCGCGCCGGGATCGAAAGCTGGATCGATGGACCGGGACGCTATTCGCCGCATTCCGATCTCGACGTGACCAACCCGCGCGTGCTGGTGGCGGCCGACGAGCTCGAGCAGGCGCGTGTGATTGCCAATCAACCCATTCCCCAGGACATTGTCGACGAGTCGGGCGAAACGCCTCCGGATTTTGTTGCGCCTGCGTGTCCCGGCTGCGGCGCCACTGACCCTGTGCTCGAGAGCGCCGATCCCGTGAACGCCTGGCGCTGCGAAATTTGCGGCCGGGAGTGGGCGGACGCCGTACGGGCACCCCAGAAAGAACCGCAAAAGGCGATCTTCGGGATTTCCGCGCCCGTAGACGGAAAGAGCCGCCCGGCAACTGGGCAGCTCTATCCTCAGGGAGAATAGTTCCAACGGAGGCAAAGCCATCAGAACTTTCTGGCTGCATAGTAGGAGCGGGGGGTGGCAGTGTCAAGGAGAATTCTAAGTCAAAATAAGATATTTATATTCAGTCATTTACAGGAAAGCGCTTTGATTCGCCGCGTCTCATATTTTCGACTTTTGTTCACCGTTAACGGTCCGGCATTTCCCGTTATTTTAGGGTGTTTTGCGGGTCTTAGCTACGCTTTTCCACAGGCTTGGAGGGGCTCACCCGGTGCTGACCCGGCGCCGTTAACCCTTCGGATGCGGCCCGTGCGCAGCGGCTCTTTCCGGGCTTGGGTCTTCCCGCAGGTCGAGATGGATGAACTCTTCGTCGTAGACTGACGAGGCCGGTTTGCCCCGCGCCATGCGATAGAGCGCGCGGCCTCCGCCGAAAAAGAAACCGAGCAGGATGGCGGCGATGGCTCCGATGGCGATCAGCGCGACGATGCCGAAGAGCAGCTTGCCCGTTTTGGCGATCTCCGACTCCACCGGCTGCGGGATCGAGGTGAGGTTCGCTTCGTAGTGGACGCGCTCGAGCAGTTCGTGGCTTTCGTCGGGAATTGCGTCGCCGCTGACCACGGCTACGAGCACGCCGCTGCGGCGCACCGCCAGCGAGGCCTGGTCAGAGTCTTGAAGCGGCTGCGGCCAGGGCGGCTGCGCCGTGCTGCCGGATTTGATGTAAGCGCGGATGGTGTCTTCCTCGAGGCGCGCGATCTGCGGCGTGGGGTATTCGAAGATGGTGAGCGTGGCCGGTCCGGACATCAGCGCGTAGTTTGCGGTGATAGCCTCGGCGCCGCGATCGAAGCCGGCTACGCTCGCGGGCAGCGCGCCGCCGGCGCCGGTGTAGCCGGCCGCGCCTTCGGCGTAGTGCGTGGTCTGGCCGGTAAGCGACTCCTGCGGGAGAAAATCGAGGATGGGCGGCGGGAGAGCCTTGTTGCCGGCCGGAAGCGGCAGCCGTGCCGCGATCTCGCGCATCTCGCCCACGCTCATCGGCTCCACGCGGGAGAAGGTTGCGTCCACCACGGTGTTGCCGCGCCAGAAGATCACGCGGTTCTTGTCTGAAGCTGCGCCGGCGCCGATCTGCTCCTTCGGCCAGCCCGTGGGACGGTAGAAGGTATACGCGCCGTAGGCGCCGCTGGCGTCGTCAAACTGCATTGCGCGCAGGGTGAGCGTGTCGCCTTCACGCTTGTAGCTGGCCAGGGCGCCGAAGGTAAACCCGTACTCCTTCAGGGCCTCGGCATGGTCCGCATCGGCCTGGGCGGGACTGGTGAGCCCCTCAATGGGCGAAGCGGCGGTCCATCCGTCGAAATCATTGGGCAAGAGCGCCAGCGGTGACGGCGGAAGCTCGACCGTGGCGGCCGTGGTCTTGCCCGGCGCGGCATTTGCCGGCGCGCTCTGCGCGGCAGCCAGCGTGCATGCGCACGCGAGCGCGGCCGGCACGATAAGCGCGGCCAGAGCGCCCGTTCGCCGTGCTCTGCCGGATTTTCCGCCGCTCCTCATCAGGAAAATCTTCTCGGGGCTCCGTCCGCTTCTCGCGTGCCGTGCTTCTTCAGGGTACACGCTTGCCCGCATCCTCTTTGGACACCCGGACGGCGGGAAAGGTTCCAGGGGGGACGAGAAAACGATTCCGCGCTAGGGACCCATTCCGCGCCAGGGCGTAGGCCGCGGCAGCCAGCGCGGTACATGGAGCCGGTAGAGCAGGTACTCCTGCGGGTGCTGGCGCGTGAGCGCCGGCTCCTCATAGAAGCAGACGAAGAGATGCATGGCCAGCCAGGCCGAAGCGAGGAAGAGAAACAATCCCTCGCTGCGGAAAAGGATGGTTTCTCCGGCGAGGCTTGCCACCACGCCCGCATACATGGGGTTGCGCACGTAGCGGTAGAGTCCGCTCACCACCAGATGCCGCGTGGGCGCCGCGGGCACCAAGGTTCCGCGGCCCACGCGCACGAAGCGCGCGATCGACTCGAAGAGGGGAATGAGCCCGAAAAGAACGAGCCCGGCCGCAACCGCAATCTGCGCGCGCGGCTCCTGCGGCGGCACGCGGAAGCGCGTGATCCACCAGGGTACGTAGACAAGCACAATGCCGGGACCGCCCAAAACGACGAACAGCGCGGAGATGAGAACATTGCTTCTCTGCGACCGCATGGCGCGCTCTCCTTTTGAGGAGAGGATACGGCCTGCGCGTGGTTCCGGTTACGCAAGTCTTCACTCGGCGCCGCGCTCCCGTCCCCATCGGGGAGCGTGGGTCAGTTTGAATCTCGTTCGACAGGGAAAATCGCTGCAACTGCCGGGGCCGCCGCAACGTCCAAAACTACCATGTGGACAGTCCTTTTGCTCATCTGCTCCAACATTTTCATGACCATTGCCTGGTACGGACACCTGAAGTACGAAAACCAGCCTCTGTGGAAGGTCATCGTCATCAGCTGGAGCATTGCTTTTTTCGAGTATTGCTTCCAGGTTCCGGCCAATCGCCTGGGCTACGGGCAGTTCAGCGTGGTGCAACTCAAGGTGATCCAGGAGATCGTCACGCTGTCGGTGTTCGGTGTGTTTGCCACGTATTACTTTGGCTCGCACATCAAGTGGAACCACGGAGTGGCGGCGGTGCTGCTGGTGGGTGCAGCGTTCTTCATCTTCCACAAGTGGTAATCGGCAGCGAATGCAAGCTGCCTGACCGTCGAATCTTGGTTCGGGGAGCGGCCGATGCGTGGCCGCCCCTCGACGCGCTCAACCTGCCTCAATAAGCCTCAGCGGATATGGACCGGCGCGGCTGCAGGTCTGCTTCGAGCCGGGCCGAGGGGCGCAGACCTGAGCCGGATGCCGTTCAGGCGCGCACCGCCTGCGCGGAATCGGGAAGCGCCGCTCCCAGGCCTCCGCACACGGCCCACCACGCGTCGAAGGCCGCGAGCGCGCGCTCGCACTGCACGCGATGCCGCTCCTTTTTGACGCGAATGCGCTTGCGCGTCTCCTCGTCGAGCGCGGGCAGCAATTCGAAGGTGATGTTCGCGGGCTGAAAATTCGTTGCCTCCGCGTGGGTGATGTAGTGCACCAGCGAGCCCAGCGCCGAGGCGCGCGGAACGGGAACGGGCTCTTCGCCGCGCACGAGCGCAGCAGCGTAGATGCCGGCCAGCATGCCGGTGGCGATCGATTCCGTGTATCCCTCCACACCGGAGATCTGGCCGGCGAACAAAATCGTGGGACCGCTTGCGGGTTCTTCAGTACCGCGTGCATCCCTCCCCGGTCTCAGACCACCCCAGCGACGAAGACCTGTCGCTGGAGACCCCGGTTGCGAGACCGGGGGCACCCTGTATTTGAGGCGCAGCGTTTGGTCCAGAAGCGCCGGCGCGCAGATATAGGTGTTGCGGTGAATCTGCCCGTAACGCAGAAAGCGCGCGTTCTCAAGGCCGGGAATCAGCCGCAGCACGCGCGCCTGCTCGCCGAACTTCAGGTGATTCTGGAAGCCGACCAGGTTATAGCTGTCGGCGCGCAAATTCTCCTTGCGCAACTGCACCACGGCCCAGGGCGTTTTAGCGGTCCGCGGATCGCGCAACCCCACCGGCTTCATGGGTCCGAAGCGCAGCGTATCCCGCCCGCGGCGGGCGAGCACTTCGATGGGCAGGCAGCCTTCGAAATAGTCGAGCCTTTCCCAATCTTTCTCCTCCGCCGCTTCGGCCGCGAGCAGCGCATCGAGAAAACGGTCGTACTCGGCGCGGTCCATGGGGCAGTTGATGTAGTCGGCCGTGCCCTTGTCCCAGCGCGCGGCCAAATAAACCCGGCTCCTGTCGATCGACTCGGCATCGACGATGGGCGAGATGGAATCGTAAAACGCCAGATGCTGCGAGCCGGTGAGGCGCACAATCTCCGCGCTCAGCGCAGCGGAGGTGAGCGGGCCGGTGGCAACAATGGTCGGACCCCCGCCCGCTTCAGGATCCGGCTCCAGGTGCGTCAGTTCTTCGCGGATCACGCGGATGGCGGGCTGGGCTTGAATCGCCTGTGTGATGCGGCGCGAAAACTCCACGCGATCGACCGCCAGCGCGTGGCCCGCCGGCACTGCCGTCTCGTCGGCAATCTTCAGCAGGGCCGATCCTGCGTGCCTCATCTCCTGCTTGAGCAGCCACGGCGCCGTCCACTCCGATTCGCTCTTGAGCGAGTTCGAGCAGACCAGCTCACCGAATTCGACGGTCTGGTGCGCGGGAGTCAGGCGCGGCTTGCCGTCGACCAGAGCGCGCATCTCGTAGAGATCCACCTGGCAGCCCAGGCGCGCCGCTGTCAGCGCCGCCTCCGGCCCGGCCAGCCCGCCGCCAATGACGCGAATCCTCATTCCGCCCATCTCCGAATCTCCGGCGCCCCGTCCTTTCGCCGCTCCTGGGCCAAAAGGCGGGAGACCAACTCACTGCGCCTTTCGATTCTCCACATGCACCTCTGAAACGGCCCCGTCCGCCAGACGCAGCAAGGCCTCTCCCTGCACGCGCACGTTGCGCCACTCGTCCAGGAACTCGGCGCCCATGGCGCGATAAAAATCGATGGCCGGTGTGTTCCAGTCCAGAACCTCCCACTGCAACCGGCGGCAGCCGCGGGCTACAGCCAGGGCGGCTACGCGCTGGAGCAGAGCCTTGCCAATGCCCTGGCCGCGCAGCGCCGGCAGCACGAACAGGTCTTCGAGATATACGCCGGGTTGGCCGCGCCAGGTGGAGTAATTGAAGAAAAACAACGCAAATCCGGCCGCCGCGCCGTCGTGCTCGGCCAGCAGGCACTCGTAGAATGGCTGCGCGCCGAAGCCGTCGCGCAACAGACCCTCCTCGGTGGCCGTCACTGCCCCTGCAGGGGCGCGCTCGTAGACGGCGAGAGCGCGGACAAACGCGAGAATCTGCGGCACATCGGCGGCCGTCGCCGCCCGGATCGTGGTCGCCATGCCTCTATTTTAGAATGCAATAGGTGCGGCGAAAGGCAGTCCCGGCGGCCGAGGGACGGGGCTCGTACACGGCGCCGGTCGGGGACGAATCCGCTCCCGGAATGCCGATCCACGGTCCCGCCCGGCCATGCAACCCCGCCCGCCGTTTGCGCCGTCCACCGGAGAGGGTGAGAAGCAATGGTCCGGTTTGCGCCCGGCCGGAACGGAAATGACCGCGCCCCTTGTCGAGGGTGCAGGCTTGGATTTAACGTGAGTTCTGCTATGGAACGAAGAGCGCGGCGCCGGGAAACGCGCGAGCCGGCCCGAAGGAATGCTGCGCGAAGGGAGAAAACCATGAAACGCAATCTTTCGCTTTTGCTTGTCTTTCCGGCCCTGGCAGGACTGATCACG
>JASHUF010000560.1 GCA_030040175.1 Acidobacteriaceae bacterium | reverse complement strand
ACCATGGGTACTAAAGCCATATCCCCGTTCTTCCCGCCCTGCCTCAAAGGCTTCTTACGCCCGTTATCGTTTGCCTCGCCGGACGGGTTTCGCCCGCCGGCGCACCTCAAGTCGCAACCGTCCCCTGGTGCCTAACCCGGCAGCCGTTCGTAGAGCAGATTGGCGGTTTTCTCGCGCCTCAACTGCTCACGGATTCTAGCCAGACCGCCGTCCTGAGTCAATCGCACTTTCAGGGTATCGAGCGGCTCACGTGCTTGCAGCGCAACCATTTGCAACTCTTTGTCCAGTTCCTCATCGCTCACTTCCACTTTCTCTTCCCGGGCAATCCGGTCCAGCAAAATCCCGGTCTTCACCTCGGCCAGGGCAGCGTCGTGCTGGGCTGCGCGCAGCCGGCCAAAATCCATTTTGCGCATCTGCTCCGGACGCATCCCCTGCGCCGCCAGGGCGCGCAGTCCCCGCTCCAGGCGCGTATCGATCTGATCCTGCACCAGCGATTCCGGCACCGGAAACGGGAACCTTCCGGCGAGCGCTGCAAACAACCGCTCCTTGGTCTCGCTCTCCACCGTGCGCCGCTTGCGGCCGGCCAGGTGCTCGCGCACCTTTGCCTCCAGCTCGGCGTAGTTTGCATAGTCGCCGATCTCTCTGGCAAAATCGTCGTCCAGTTCGGGCAAGGTGCGCTTCTTGATTCCCTTTACCTCGAGCTCGTACGCAACCGTCTTGCCGGCCAGCTTCGGCTCCGCGTAATCGGCCGGGTACACCACCTGCGCCTTCAGCTCCTGCCCCACCCGCGCCCCGCGCAGCACGCCGGAGAATGCTTCTACCGTCTCCTTGCCGCCCACCTCCACCAGCGAGTCTTCTCCGCTCACCGGTGCGGCTTCCGCGTCTCCTTGCACCTCGCCCTTGTAACGAATCTGCGCCCAGTCGCCGTCCTGGAGGGCGCGCTCCTCTTCGACCGGCTCAATCGTCGCCCGCGACTCGCGCAGTTGCTTGATCTCCTGCCCGAACTCCTCTTCTGTTACTTCCACCGCAGGCTTCTCGACCTTTACGTTTTGATAGCCCTCGATCGAGAACTCGGGAAGGAATTCAAACACCGCCTTCGCCACCAGCGGCGCGCCATCTTCCACTTTGAGCTCGGTCACCTGCGGCTGGCCCACCGGGCGCACGCCCAACTCCCCCACCGCCTTGTTGAACCGCTCCGGCAGCAGCGAGTCGATCACTTCTTTTCTGATTTCGGAGGCGAACTTGCGCCGGATCACCGTCTCCGGCACTTTGCCGGGACGGAAGCCCGGAATGCGCGCATATTTGCGGTAGTTGGCCGTCACCCGCCGAAAGGCTTTGGACACTTCTTCGGCCGGCGCTTCCACCACCAGCTCGCGCGTGCACTCCGGGTTCAGCACCGGCCCATGTTGGTGGGGCTGGTGGCCTTCGTGTCCGTGTCCTTCGTGAGTTTGGCCTTCCGGTTCCGGCTCTTGTCCCGCGCCGGCCGCTTCAGGGGAGGGATCGTTTGCGAGGGTGCTCGTGGAACTCAAAGTTGTGCCTTCCAGGGACGCTCGATCGGCGCCCGTTCCTGCCACCCCACTCACGCTCACGGGGGCGGATTCTTCTCGCGCCGCGGCCCGGTATTCCCTCGGCCCACGCCGCATACTCAGTTCATCCGCCGCCTGCGCCGTCTCTTTCCGAACAAGCACGCTTCTGGCCGGGGAAATTGCTCATTCCATGGTAATGGGGATTTACGAACAGGGTCAAACCGGCGCGGCTGCACGGCCGGCCCGGCCACTCCCGCCCGTCAGAACTCGGAATTCGCCGGCTTGCGCACGTAAGGCAGAAACCGCGGGTGCGCCGCCCCGCAGCTGGCGTAATGCGCACGCGCCTCGCTCAGGCTGAGCTGACCGTTCACAGTCAGCCGCACGTCCTGGGCGTCCGCGTCCTCCTGGCCGTCGTCCTCCCACCAGCACACCGGGCAAAGCGCAAGCGCCGCCGGAGCCTTGAGCGTCCGGTAACCGCAGCAGGGGCAACGAAATCGAGTCTCCACCATCACCACGCTGAAATGGACGCCCGAGACCGCGGCCCGGTTTACCCCGCGACCCATCTGCGGTGGCGCGTTAGATGCCGGTCCGTCCCGCGCGTCACGTCCGATAACGCAGCATTCTCCTTCGCCGGACCTCCGCAGCGAGTCTCTAAAACCGGAACACCGCTCCCGTGGTAAATCGCGCGTGGGTCGCACTTCCCGGCGACTCGGTGGGGGCGCTGATGCGGTCCACCTGCACCCGCCAGGCAAACACGGGCACAATCGGAACATCCGCACCCAGCCCGAGCGCATACGCGTAGGTCGTGTTCGAAACATGGACACCGATCCCCGCGGGCGGATTGCTGGCCGAGTGCTCGCCGCCAATCAGCGCATGGCCGAAGAAATGAAATCCCGCCGCCTTGAGCGTCACCCGCGGTCCAAAAAGAAACGCGGTTGATCGCGCCACGGTGTCGTTCGCGCCCAGCCCGTAGTGCGCCAGGTCGCCCTCCACGCCCACAAACGGCTTCACGTGGACGTGCAGGCCCCCCTCCCAGCCGTTTAATCCCGGCGTATTTGGCGCAAACAGATTGCTGCCCAACCGGCTGTAGCCGAAGAATGCGTCGTTGTTCAGTTGGGCCTTGGCCGCGCCCGAGCCTGCGGCCACGCAGCCGCACAGGAGCAAAAGCCGGCCGAGACGCGCAAAGAATCGCGCGCGTCGGGAACGAGGGTCCGGGAAGCGGGGACAAAGGAAACGGGGGATGAACAGGAGAAAGCTTCTGCTCGCATGAATTCGCTCGCCGCAGCCAACGGCCGGTGTATTGACCCGCATTGTATAGGGGATGGCATTGCCGCAGAATCGGTTGCCACGGTTCGGAGGATACTCCGGCCTTGAGGCTGCTGAATCCGCGCGCAAAACGAACGAGCCTTCAGGGATGGATATCTTTGACACCCGGTGCAAACACTTCAGTTATGCGCCGAAGCACCCTGCTCCCCATCCGGATTCACCCATTCGGTGGCCATATTGTCGTCCGTAATCAGGCGCACACCTTTCAATCGCGCGGCCAGGCTCGCCCTCGACTCCAGATTGCCTTGCGGCCGGTCCAGCTCGTCGGCCAGTTGAAGCACATTTTCCATCGCCGCCTTCTGCGCCGGATCGCTGAGATCGAACACCGGCTGCCCATCGATCCGGTAACTGCTCAGCGCCGCCCTCCAGCGATCTTTATCCAGCTTGAGCGGGCGGTCGCTCACTGCCAGAAAGCTTGAAATCCGCAGCGCATAGGGAAACTCCGCAATCCCCGTCGCCAGCGCCTCCGGGGAAAACGTGGTGTTGTAGAACAACATGCCTCCGGAATTCAGATGCGCCTTGGCCAGCCGCAGAAACTCCACGGAAAGCAGGTTGGTGATATTCGCCCGCCAATGGAAGCTCGTATTCATCACGATATCGTCGAACCGCTCCTGCGGATGCGCCACCAGCCAGCGCCGCCCGTCGTCGATCGCGATGTGCACCTTCGGGTTCTTGAGCAGGCTCGCCACTTCCGCGCGCTCCCGGATCAGGGGCAGGTAGCCCGGGTTGATTTCGACAATCGTGAACTCCTCCACATCCTTGTCGTTGGCAATCACCTGCGCCCACGATCCCGACGCCAGCCCGATCATCAACACACGCCGCGGCGCCGGCCCCATCCCTGTTACCGCATACGCCCGGAACAGCCCATTGGAGTCGTGCAGTAACCCGGTATTGAACCGCCCGTCGTAAGCCCCGCCTCCAAACACCGTCTCCGCGTCGTAGCCGAACTCCGTCGGGCCCCGGTACACGGCGATCACGCCGCTGCGGTTCTCCACCGTCTCGGCGAATTGCAACCCGGGTCGGTACGTGGTCTTGAACAGGAGCCGTTCATACATGTTGGAAAACAGCGGTCCCGCGCACATGGCGAGCGCCACGCACACCGCGCACTCCGCCGCAACGTGGCCTTTACGCACGCGCGGTCCCGCAAACGCGGCAAACACCAGGGCAATCGCCACCCCCAGCAACAGCAGAAAAACCGATGTCGTCCGCGTCGGCCAGTAGTCGAGGATCACGAACCCCACCAGAAAGCTGCCCAGCGTCGAGCCGGCGATGTTGCTCAGGTAGAGCAGGCTCACCCCGCGCCCAACCTCGGCTCCGGGATCGATAGTCGCATGGGCCAGCAGCGGAAACGCAGCGCCCAGCAGCGTGGCCACGGCAAAGATCGCGAACACCGGAAAGATGAGCACGTGGCTCACCCATACGCCCAGCAGCGGCCCCATCAGAAAGGCCCCGATCCCGGCCACCAGCGTCACCTCAGCGCCCGCGGCCATCGCCCGCCGCCCGTCGTTGCCCAGCTTGTTCCTGCTCGCCGAACGCACCGCCGATGCCCCGTACGCAATCCCGAACAGATAGAAGGCCAGCACTTGCGCAAAGCACTGCGCCGTCCCTCCCGAGGCATACTCGTAGAGCCGGTACCACAGAATCTCGTAAGCCAGCGCCACAAACCCCGTCGCCCCGGCGAGCGCCATGCCCGCCCACAAGGGAATCGTCCTGTGCGCCTCAGCCGCTCCCGCCGACTCCTTGCGCCCGCACACCGCCGGCTGCCGCCATTCAAAAGCCAGCGCGCTCACACCCACGAGAATATTCAGCCCAACGGCAACATGCACCGAACCCGACTCGCCCAGCGCATGCATCAGGTAAAAAGCGGCCAGCAAGCACGCCAGTCCCGAGCCCAACGTGTTCAGGCCATACAACAGCCCCACCGACTCGCCCACATTCCCCGTGCGCCGGACAAAATGCTCGGAAAGCAGAGGCAGCGTGCTGCCCATCAGCAGCGTGGGAACCAGCAGCAGCGCAAAGGCCACCCCCCCTGTAACCAGCAGCGAGCGGCCCGCCGTAAACGACGCCACGCGGTGAAACAACGCGAGCGACCCCGCGCCGAAAGCCCCCACGCTCAGCTCCGCCACACCGAACGCCGCCAGCAGCCGCACATTCTTCCGCGCCGAGACGGCTCCGCCCGCCAGGCTCCCCAGCCCGAGCCCGAGCATAAACACCGTCACCACCAGCGTGACCGACTGGACGTTGGTGCCGAACAAAGTGAACAGCGTGCGCTGCCAGACGATTTGATAGAGAAGCGCGGGAAACCCGGAGAGGAAAAACAGCAGGTAGTAAATCCTGGCCCGCGACCGGTCACTCCCGGCCCTCCCGGCGACATCCACGCCCGGAATCCCTTCCGCAACGACTGTGCCCACAATCAACCTCAGGCCGGCGGCAATCTGCCTCGCCGCCCATCCGTGCCTCAAATCGGCACACCGCTCCTCGAGCGGCCTGGCCGACCCATCATTCTTCCAGAATTGCCGATTCCTCTCCCATCCCACGAACAGGGAAGGCCAGATGACCAGGTTTTGCAATCCTGTTCGGCCGCGAAGCGGATGCCGCCCCTGCAACTCGTCCTTTGGGTCCCACCGGCCCGGCACCCCCCAAACCCTTCACAGCACGCGACGGCATACAATCATTCCGCAGTTCCAAGAAGGGAAGTTACCGCATGCATCTGCGTCTCGCCATCTTCGTTTTTCTCGCCGCCGTTGCTTCCAACTGCGCCGCAGCCCAAAAGCCGCCGGCCCAAGACTCGCCGCTCCGCGTCGCCATCGTGGGCCTCGAGCACGGCCACGTGGAAGGTTTTCTCCACGCCCTGCCCAGCCACTCGAACGTCCAGCTCGTCGGCGTGGCCGACGCCGACTCTTCGCTCCTGGCCAAATACCGGCAAAAATTCAACCTGCCCGAGACCATTCTCTACCAGAGTGAAGCCAACATGATCGAGCGCACCCATCCCCAGGCGGTGCTCGTCTACACCTCCATCGCCGAGCACCGCCACGCCATCGGCATCGCCGCGCAATACGGCGTCTCCATCATGGTGGAGAAGCCGCTCACCCTCTCTCTCGACGACGCTCTCGCCATCCGCGAGATCGCGCGCTACCACAAGATCCATGTCCTGGTGAACTACGAGACCACCTGGTACGCGAGCAACCAGGCCGCCTACGACGAGCTGCGCGAGGGCCGCCTCGGCGAGGTACGCCGCGTCGTCGTCCACGACGGCCACCAGGGCCCCAGGGAGATCGGCGCGCCGCCGGAGTTCCTCGCCTGGCTCACAGACCCCGCGCAGAATGGCGCCGGCGCGCTCTACGACTTCGGCTGCTACGGCGTCGATCTCATGACCTGGCTCATGCACGGCGAGACGCCGCTCACCGTCACCGCCGTCGTCAACCACGACAAGCCGCAAATGTATCCGCGCGTTGACGACGATGCGACCATCGTCCTCCAATACCCGCACGCGCAGGCCGTGATTCAGGCCTCATGGAACTGGCCCTTCAACCGCAAGGATATGGAAGTCTACGGCGCGACCGGCTACGCGATCACTGTCGGCGCGGACCAGCTTCGCCTGCGTCACGAGCGCGAGAGCGGTGAGCAGCTTATCACCGCGCCGCGCCTCGACGGCCCCCAAAACAATTCGCTCGATTACCTCGCCGCCGTCCTCAGTGGCCGGATCAAAGACCAGGGCGACCCGAGCGCGCTCGACACCAACGTGATCGTGATGCAGATCCTCGACGCCGCCCGCACCTCCGCCCGCGAAGGCCGCACCGTGCGCCTCAGCCCGCTCAACGAGTAGATGCTGACCGTGACTGGCTTTTCGTAGGTCTGATTTGCCACGAAAATGGCTGCCCCATCCTGGCGACGCTTTTGTCGCAAGGGTGGGAAAGCACGAACCTCAACGAGTTTGGGAGGGAGCAGCGGCCTTCAGGCCGCTGACTTGCCAACTCGCCTAATTCGCTAACTTGGCGACTCGCTGCCTACGCCGCCACGCCCAGCCCCAGACTGCTCCACAACCGGACCGTCGGCTCCGATTGATTAATGGTGTAGAAGTGCAGCCCCGGCGCGCCGCCGCGCAGCAGCGTCTCGCAGAGGCGCGTCACCACGCCGAGGCCGAAATCGAGCAGCGCGGGCTTGTCGTCTTGTAATTCTTCGAGCCGCAGCCGCACCCACCGCGGCAGATCGGCGCCGCACCCCGTGCAGAAGCGTTGCGTGTTGGCATGACTCGTAATGGGCATGATCCCCGGCACAATGGGAATCCGGATCCCGGCGCGCGCGCACCGCTCCAGAAAATCGAAGTAAGCGTCGGCGTTATAGAAGAGCTGCGTCAGCGCCGAGTCCGCACCCGCTTCCACCTTACGCCGGAAGTTCTCGAAGTCCGCGCCGGGATTCGCCGCCTGCGGATGCATCTCAGGATACGCGGCCACCTCGATCTTGAACCAGTCCCCGTGCGTGGCGCGGATGAACTCGACCAGCTCGTTGGCGTAGTGGAACTCGCCCGGAGCCGAGGCGCTCAGCGCCGTGGCCGGCAGATCGCCGCGCAGCGCCACAATCCGCTTCGCGCCCGCCGCGCGATACCGCTCTAACTGCGCGGCAACCCGCTCCTTTGTCGATCCGATGCAGGTCAGGTGCGGCGCCACCTCCACGCCCGTGTGCTCCACCACCGTGAGCAGCGTCTCGTACGTGCCGTCCTGGTTCGACCCGCCCGCCCCCTGCGTCACGGAAAAATAATCCGGCTTGAGCGCAGCCAGCTGCTTCAGCACCGCGGGCAGCTTGGCGAGCGCCTCCGGCGTCCGCGGGGGAGAAAGTTCGAACGAGAGTGAGAGTTGCGCGCTCATGCGCTTTGCTCTTGGTCGGAAACAAAGGGCTGGAGGTTGATTTTTCTCAGTTCAAGGATCGTCGGAAGCATATCTTCCCTTTTTGCGCTGAGCCCCATATGCTCGTTGGCTGCCCACAAAAGATAGTCCAGGATCGCGGAGTCAGGCGCTCGCCTCACGAGCAAGTCGAAAACCTCTCCCATGTATCCGTCGTACTCATCCTGAGCGTTTGGCTCGTCGCGAATTCCGATCGGGTCCCACGTCTCCAAAAGAACATGGCGTATCTGCACGCGAATGCGCCGGGACTGAGCCTTGTCGATCATCGAAAGCCATCTCGGGAGGGGTAGGGGCCAGTCTCTAACCCCTGACCCCTAGTACCTGTAATGCTCCGCCTTGTACGGCCCCTCCACCGGCACGCCGATGTAGTCCGCCTGCTTCTCGGTCAGCCTGGTCAGCTTCGCGCCGATCTTCTCGAGGTGCAGCCGCGCCACTTCTTCGTCCAGCTTCTTGGGCAGCGTGTACACGGCCACCTTGTAGATGTCCTTGTTCCGCCACAGGTCGATCTGCGCCAGCGTCTGGTTGGTGAAGCTGTTCGACATCACAAAGCTCGGGTGGCCGGTGGCGCAGCCCAGGTTCACCAGGCGCCCCTCGGCGAGCACGAAGATGCCGTGCCCGTCAGGGAACCTGTAGAAATCCACCTGCGGCTTGATGTTCAGCTTTTCCACGCCCGGCTCCGTGTTCAGCCGGTCCATCTGGATCTCGTTGTCGAAGTGCCCGATATTGCACACGATCGCCTGGTCCTTCATCTTCTTCATGTGCTCGAGCGTGATGATGTCCGTGTTCCCGGTGCACGTCACGTAGATGTCGCCGCGCCCCAGCGTGTCTTCAACCGTGGCCACCTCGAACCCTTCCATCGCCGCCTGCAGCGCATTGATGGGGTCGATCTCGGTCACGATCACCCGCGCGCCCATGCCGCGCAGGGAGTGGCTCGATCCCTTGCCCACGTCGCCGTAGCCGCAGATCACCGCCACTTTGCCCGCCATCATCACGTCGGTCGCCCGCTTGATGCCGTCGGCCAGGCTCTCGCGGCATCCATACAGGTTGTCGAACTTGCTCTTGGTCACGGAGTCGTTCACGTTGATGGCCGGCACCAGGAGCTTGCCCGCCTCCATCATCTTGTAGAGCCGGTGCACGCCCGTGGTGGTCTCCTCGCTTACGCCGCGCCACTCCCTGGCCACCTTGTGCCAGTGCTGCGGGTCCTCGGCATGCACGCGCTTGAGCAGGTGCTTGATCACATGCTCCTCGTGGTTGCCGCCGGGCGTGTTCACCCACCCGTCGCCCTCTTCCAGCTCATAGCCCTTGTGGATGAGGAGCGTCACATCGCCGCCGTCATCGACGACAAGCTGCGGGCCCAGCCCGCCTTTATGATTGAGCGCCTGGTAGGTGCACCACCAATACTCTTCCAGCGTCTCGCCCTTCCACGCGAACACCGGCACGCCCGTCGCCGCAATCGCCGCTGCGGCATGATCCTGTGTGGAAAAAATATTGCAGCTCGCCCAGCGCACCTCCGCTCCCAGCGAAGTGAGCGTCTCGATCAGCACCGCCGTCTGGATGGTCATATGCAGCGAGCCGGTCACGCGCACGCCTTTGAGCGGCTGCTGCGGCGCGTACTTGTTGCGGATGGCCATCAGCCCCGGCATCTCCTGCTCGGCAATGGCAATCTCCTTCCGGCCCCACTCGGCCAGACCCAGATCCGCCACCTTGTATCCCAGCTCCGTCACTTCCAGCGTCGAACTCGCCATCTCGATTCCTCTCCTCATTTCCCTTCAGAATCTGAACTTGCCCACTGCCCGGTCTCTGGCCCCGCTAACCCCGCCGCTCTTTTTCCCATCGTCTCATCGTGATATAATGATGTGTATCAGAAAACCGCCATGCCGTCAATGCCCTCCATTGTAAAAACCCTGCGCGTGGCCGCCGACCCCAACCGGCTCCGTATCCTCCTCTTGTTAAAAGGAGAAGAGCTCTCGGTCGCCGAGCTGCAGGAGATCCTCACCATGGGCCAGAGCACCATCTCCACCCATCTCTCGCAGCTCAAGCAGGCGGGCCTGGTGGAAGACCGGCGCACCGGCAAGAACAACTTATATCGACTCGCACCTGGGAACGGCAGCCCTTTGGACGAGATTCTCGGCCAGGCTGAACGCGAAATCCCCGAGGCTGCCGGGGACCAATCGGCCCGAACGCGCGTTCTGCGCAAGCGCCAGGACAAGACCCGCGCCTTCTTTGACTCCGTCGCCGGCCGGCTCAACCGCGATTATGTTCCGGGGAAATCCTGGAAGTCGCTCGCTGAAGCTCTCCTGCGCCTGCTCCCACCCATGGTCATCGCCGATCTCGGCGCCGGCGAAGGCAGCTTCGCGCTCCTGCTCGCGCGGCGCGCCCGCCGCGTCCTCGCCGTCGACTCCTCCGCGCGCATGATCGATGTGGGCCGCGAAGAGGCACGGCGCAGCCACATCGCCAACGTCGACTTCCGCCTGGGCGACATGGAAGACCTGCCCCTCGCCGCCGGCGAAGCCGACCTCGCCTTCTTCTCGCAATCGCTCCACCACGCGCTGCACCCCGAGCGCGCGCTTGAAGAAGCCGCGCGCATCCTCGCCCCCGGCGGCCGCGTGGTCATCCTCGACCTCGCCCGGCACCGCTTTGAAGAGGCGCGCGAGCTCTACGCCGACGAGTGGCTGGGCTTCTCCGAGTCCGAGCTCGAATTGATGCTCGCCGGCGCCGGCTTCACCCAGATCGAAACCGCCCTCGTCGACAAGGAAGCGGAGCCTCCGCATTTCCAGACCCTCCTCGCCCTCGCGCAAAAAGCCGATCCCGGCGCGCGCGTGTAACCGTACACTGGTGCGTATCCGGCCCTCGGCGAATCGAATACACAGGAATGAGAAGCAGGACTGCGACACCGAAGCCTTCGTCCTCCGGGCGGACGCCGGTGCGCCCCGTGCGCGCCGATCGCGCCCGGCACGCCGCTATCCTGAAAGCTCTCGCCCACCCCCGCCGCTTTGCGCTGCTGGAGAAGATCGCCAGCGCCCGTAGCCCTCTCGGCTGCACGCAGGTCCTCGCACACCTGTCCATCTCGGCCGCCACTCTTTCCCACCACATCAAGGAGCTCGAGGCCGCCGGGCTCATCCATGTCCGGCGCCGCGGTAAGTTCCACTATCTCTCGCTCCGCCCCGGCGTCCTCCAGTCCGTTGCCGAGCGGCTCGCGCGGCTTGAAACCGCCGGCCGCGCCGCCAGCCGCAGGTAAAGCCGCCGTGCCGGGTGCAATCCGCCCCAAGGAATTTTCCACAACCGCCCGAATCCTACACCCTGCCCGGCACATCACTTCGACAGCCATCGAAGTGTGGCAAGGATGGCATTCGATACCGGGGGCAAAAACATGAGCAACCTCCAAGGCAAAGTGGCGCTGGTTACCGGCGCCTCGAAAGGCATCGGCGCCGCTATCGCCCGCGAGTTCGCCTCCCGCGGCGCGGCGGTCGCAGTCAACTACTCGGGCAGCAAAGCCGCGGCGGAGAAGCTCGTGGCGGAAATCAACACTGCGGGCGGCAAAGCCATCGCGGTCCAGGCCGATCTCTCCAATCCCGACGCGATCGGGCCTCTCGTCCAATCCGTAGCCGCCCAGCTTGGCCCCATCGACGTGCTGGTCAACAATGCCGGTGTTTACGACTTCGCCCCGCTCGAGCTGGTCACGCCCGAGCACTTCCACAGGCAATTCAACGTCAACGTGCTCGGTCTGCTCCTCACCACCAAGGAAGCGGTCGCGCGCTTCAATCCCAGAGGCGGCAGCGTCATCAACATCAGTTCCATGGCCGCGGAGGGACTGCCCAACGGCGCCGTCTATAGCGCCACCAAGGGAGCGGTCGACTCCGTCAGCGCGGCCCTGGCGCAGGAACTGGGCCCGAAGAAGATTCGCGTCAACTCCGTGAATCCCGGCCCGGTGATCACCGAGGGCTTTCAGTCCATGGGTTTCGCGGCCAGCGAGTTTGAGAAGCAGGCGATTGCGCGCACGCCTCTCGGCCGCGTCGGCCAGCCGCAGGACATCGCCTCCATCGCCGCCTTCCTGGCTTCCGACGAGTCGGGCTGGGTGAACGGCCAAATCATCCACGCCTCGGGCGGGCTGCGGCCGTAATCGCGCCACCCCGTCCCGGCCCCCGCGCCCGCTTCGCGCCGGTCTTCTGCCCGGCCCGGGAGGTTCGTTCCGAGGGTTTGCCGTGCGCGACGAAATGTTCGCGTATAGAGTTGCGGATTCGCGGGAATGTTGGCTCGCGTGATAGGATTGGCGGCTTCCCACCCTTGCGCAGAAAACGCGCCAGGAGGGGGCAACCGAGCACTACCTGGAATCGCTCAATCCCAGAAACCTCAAAGGCGGGGAGGCCTTGGACGGCGGCCTACGGGCCGAAGGGGTCCTTTTCCGTTATCGCGGCGGGCATGGTCTTGAGCAGATATTGAAGAGCGCGCAGGATTCGCTGCGCCGTATCGCTATCGGCGGCGCCGAGGTAAATCTCCAGCTCAGAATAGGGTTTCGCCGGCTCTACATCGATGAGTTGCTTTTCCTTGCCGTCGAATAGCAGGACCTGTTTTCTCAACGGCGAATCGGAATAGTCGTTGCCGTTTAAGATCTGCTGCCCTTCATGGTCCACCGCCCGTGCAACCATCAAATTGCCAAACTCGCCCGCGCTCAGCGTGGGAGATTGAGCGTCCCAGTTAGCCACCCAGTTGTGCCAGCAAAGGTCGGCGGCGCTGGCATCGGGGCTCGCTTTGCACTTGATGGTGATTTTTTCATAGTCGCCGTGGCCGATTCCCAGGGTAAGAAAATTGGGATCGAGCTGGTCCACCTGGACCGAAGAGTAGCGAATCTCCCATGTGGACGCACCCGTCTGCGCTCCGCGTATCCACCAGAGGGTTCCCTTCCCTTGTTCGATGGCAAAGTACCCGGGCCAGACCGTGGTGGCGCCCGTGTCCATGCCGTTCGGGATACGCACCTGGTCGACAATCTTCTGATTGAGGTATTGGACCGTTTGCAGCGCAGTGAGATCCGGCTCGCTGGCCGATGCCGCGTTATCGGATGCAGGCGGCGGGGGGGGTGGCTGGGATTGGCTCGCCTGGCTATGCGACGTGCGCGATGCGATGGCAGCGATGGCAATGACCGCGCAGACAGCTTTCGCCGTAAACCTTGACATACCCTTCTTCCTGCGAAGCTCAGTGACCGTTGGGGGATGTGTTGCTAATGGACGCTGTAACGCTCTGGTACGAAAGGGTAAAGCCACTATGGCACGGCTGGGGTCAGATGTCAACGTAACCGGAGGGATGCCGCTCTTATGCCCGAGGCCGGCTGCCGGCCGGGTCCCATCCTTTCAGGCGCGGTCGCATTCGACCACCATGAAGGGCTGCCAGTCCTTGCCGTCCTCGGACGACTCGCCGCGCCAGGTGAAGTGGGCTGCGGCGATGTTGGCGTAGGTGGCCCGCGTGAGGCGGTGCGCGGCCATGGGCTCCTTGAAGGCGTAGACGACGGACTGGCGCTCGAATTTCACGCCGCCCAGTTCGTCGAGGCCGAGGTCGGTCCAGGTACCGTTGAGCGCGTTGATCCACTTGATGTGCCACTTTTGCCGCGCGGCCTCATAGGTGCGCAGATTGAGGCCGAGCACCAGCAGCTCGCCCGCGGGGCCGGTCATGCGGTACTCGTCGGCGATGGCATAGCCGTCAAGAATGTAACGGCCGAGCCACACGCCGGCGAAGGTCTGCCATGCGCCGCTTTCGAGGCGCACCTTGGCGGTGCAGCGCCAGCGTCCGATGAGGAAGGCAAAGCGGGCCAGCTCCGCGGGCGCCCTGGGGTTCGGCTGGCCCCATTCGGCCGATGCCTCGGGACCCGATTTTTCCCCTGCGTTCATGGACCTCCGCTCCGCGTTCGTGCCGGCTGAAGGACGCGGCATGCGCCACCGGGCGCAGGGCGCCGGCCGATTCCCTCGCCCGTATCATTGCACATGGGAACCGGGAGCGGCGGACAGGGGCCAGGGGTCGGCCGCTCTCCGTCATCCTGGCCCGTTCTTTACTGTTTTCCGGCTTCGCGCTCGGCGGCGAGCAGCGCCTCTTTGCGCTCCACTCCCCAGCGGTAGCCGGTGAGCGCGCCGGCGGCGCTGACGACGCGATGGCAGGGCACGACGAGAGCCACGCGATTAAGGGCGCAGGCGCGGGCCACGGCGCGGGTCGAGTTGGGCTCGCCCAGCTCGCGCGCAAGCTGAGAGTAGCTGCGCGTCTCGCCCGCCGGGATTTGCCGGAGCGCCTGCCACACGCGAAGCTGAAAGACGGTCCCGCGCAGATCGAGCCGGTCGGCCGGGCTCATGCTGGAGCCAAGATCGCTGCCTGCGCGCACGCCGGCGATGGCCTTTTCGATCCAGCGGGCGAGCGCGGGGTCGCGGTGCAGCGCGGCTGCGGGAAACTCGGCGCGCAGCGCAGCTTCGGCCTCGCGCCGCGAGCCGGCGAGCGAAAGCCAGCACAGGCCGCGCCAAGTCGAACCCACGATCATCCAGCCAAAGGGCGTGCGCGCCGCGGTGTAGCCGATGCGCTCGCCGCGGCCGCCCTGCGCGAAGCGCGCCGGCGTCATGCCCAGGGGCGCGCCCTCGTAGGCGCGGCTCGAGGAGTTGAACCCCGCGGCGTAGATGGCCGTGGTCACCGAGTGACCTTCGCGGAGCGAGGCGCGCAGCGCGCCGGCGCGCAGCGCGCGCTGGTACTGGAGCGGGCTTACGCCCATCCGGCGCTTGAAGAGCCGCTGCACCGTGAAGGGGCTTGAGCCTGCAAGGCGCGCCAGCTCGGCCAGGGGCACGGCGCGGTCGCGGTGGGCTTCAAGATGTGCACGAATCTTGTCCAAGATGCTGCCGCGCGCAGCGCCGGGACTGCATTTAAGGCAGGGACGGAAGCCCGCGGCCTGCGCCGCGGCGGCGGTCGGGAAGAAGCGCACGTTGGCGCGCAGCGGCCGGCGGCTGGCGCAATCGGGACGGCAAAAGACGCCGGTGGTGGTGACGGCGTAGACGAAGCCCGCCACAGGCGAGCGCGCGACGACCTGGCGCCAGGCAGCCTCGGCGTCAAGAACCTGGGGGCGGGTGGGCTGGAGCCGGGAAGCGGGCATGGCGAGTTGGACGCTTGTGCTCATGCCCATCATAGTCGCGCAGGCATGGGCGGGCACGCACTCCGATTCTTGCGCGCAATTCCCAGAGTTCTCGAAGACCTCGAAATTTGCCCGCGGCGCGGCGCATTCTCGGCTATGCTGGTAGGGCCGAAAGGGAACGAGCATGGCGCAAGTCGGGCATCCTGGCGTGCTTGCTGCCGTCTACGCGGCGGTGGAAAGCGAGATTCGGGCGAGAACGATCCCGGCCCAGATGCTTTTTCCCGGTCAGACCGTTTACCACAGCTGCGATGCAAAGTGGCTGCCGCAACCGAAGACCGGCCCCGTTCCCCGGAAAGACGCCGAAAAGCAGCTCCAGCCTTTCGATGGAGAGCGCCTGAAGGACGACCGGGCCAATCGCTTCAGCGGCTACTCGTACAACGCGCACATTCCCTCGAGCGGCGGCCTTTACTGCGTCCTTCAGCAGCAAGCCCTGGTGAATGAAGCCATGTACTATCGTTTGCTCGAAATGCAGAAGGGCTCGTTCAATCCCATCGCGGGAGTTGACAAGCTCATCAAGCCCGGGCTTCTCCGCGACGGCAAAAAGCCCGGAGCGGCCCTTGACCCGGGCTATGGCGAGAAGGCCATGGCCGACAAATGCGTGGTCAAGATCGCGCTGATCGCGGATATGCTGGTTGCCGACCTTTCGCCGCACAATCCCGGTTTTGCGCCATTCCTCAAACGCGTTGAAAACGCGCGCGGCATAGCGAAAGCCCTGGAGGCGATGGACCCGGGGAAGCGGCCTACACTTTTCGAAGCCATGGTGAATAGTTCTGACTGCTCGGTGGCGCGCGGGATCGGGCTGGCCGTGGCCAATAGCGGCTACCTGCGCGGGTTGTGCGTGCAAACCGTGCGCCCGTCCGACCGGTCGGCCGGCGAGACGGGAGACAATCTCGTCTTCTTCGGACCCAGGACCAAAGTCATTCCGGGGCTCAAGGTTGAAAGGGCGATCTATTTCTCTAAAACGGGTGCGCAGTTTGTGCCGGTTGGTTAATCGCCGTCTTCGCTGCAAGACGGAAGGCGGTCGGGAACGGAGACGCTCCTGCGGGCTACGGCATTTTAAAGCAAAACCAGAGCTGCTGGAGGCCGGAGGAACGGCTCAAGGAAGCGGCTTTTTCCTCAAGAGCCGGTGTCCCCGGCAAGCGGGTCCTGCTTGTCGGGGTGGAAGTAAAAGCCACCCTGCACGATGTGGGAAATGGCTACATGAACTGTGAGACCGGTCTAACCCCCTCCGGCCTTGGAGGCAGCAAGCAGCGCCTGGGCGCGGAGGAGATCCTCCTCCGTGTCTACGCCGATGGTGTCGCGCGGCGCAGCGGCGACATAGATATCGATGCCGTTTTCGACAAGGCGCAGCTGCTCGAGGCGCTCCAGCGTTTCGAGCGGCGAGGGAGCGAGCGTTGCGAACCGCTCCAGGGCGGCCTGGCGATAGGCATAAATGCCGAGGTGTTTGCGGTAACCGGTGAATCCGGTTCGTTCGCGGTCATGGGGGATGGCCGCCCGCGAAAAATAGAGCGCGCGGCCGTCGCGCGCGGTGACCACTTTCACCGCATTCGGATTGGCGATCTCCTCGGGCGGGCAGCGCACGGCGAGCGTGGCCACCTCGACCGCAGGCCGTTCGAAAAGCGCCAGCAAGGGCGGGAAAAAATCCGGCGTGAGCGTCGGCTCGTCGCCCTGGATGTTGACGTAGATTTCGGCTGCGATCTGGCGCGCGGCCTCGCGCACTCTGTCGGACCCGCTGGCGCACGCGGGCGAAGTCATGAGGACGGGGATGGACCGTGCGCGGCAGAGCGCGGCCACTTCGTCCGCGTCGGTGGCCACCACCACCGGGTCCATCAGCCCGCTCGCCTGCGCCGCGCGCCACACCCACTCGACCATGGGCCGGCCGGCAAGCTCGCGCAGCACCTTGCGGGGCAGGCGCGTGGAGGCGAGGCGCGCGGGAATAATGCCGGCGATGCGGGGTGCGACCATTCGAGATGAGTGTAAATGTCCCTGCGCCGTCCCTACGGGACTCTGCACCCGAATTTGCGGTTCCGCTCCCCACGCTGAAGCGCGGGGCTACAGCGGTTTCAGAGTTGCTGTATCCCAGGTCGACCACGTTAAGTGGCTTTTCCCTTAAGGAAAAGCCACCCTGCACGATGCAGGAAATGGCTACATTAACTCTGAAACCGCTCTAACGAACCTTGCGCCTGCGGCGCACCGGGCCCGTTGTTTCTGCGCAATTCATTCAAGCCTGTGCCTGTTCGTTCAAGACCAGTCCGCGCGATAGATTCCCGGCAGGGAATGCGTGGTTTGACCTTCGATTCC
>JASHUF010000559.1 GCA_030040175.1 Acidobacteriaceae bacterium | reverse complement strand
CACGCCCAGCATCACCGGCATGGCCACGCGCGGATCGATATACCCGCGGCTCAGGTAGAGCCCGGCGCTGGCCGCCGCGGTTACGCCGATCATGAAGTTGCTGGTGGTGGTGGAAACCTTGAAGGGGATGTGCATGGCGCGATCCATGGCCAGCACCTTCACCGCGCCCGAGCCGATGCCCAGCAAGCCGGAGAGGGCACCGGCGCCGAACATCAGGCCCAGGCCGGCAGGCACATTGCGCACGCCGTACGCCTCGCGGCGGCCGTCGACGGGATAACTGCCGCCCAGGCGCAGCCGTTCGGCCGGCGCGTCCGACTCCACGCGCGCGCCGGCGCCCTCGCGATGCAACAGGGAAGTGAGCGCGGCGTGAATCAGCACCAGGCCGAAGAGAATGGCCAGCGCATGCGTGCCCACCTTGCCGGCGAGAAACGCGCCCACCAGCGCGCCCAGGGTGGTGGCAATTTCCAGGAACATGCCGATGCGGATATTCGAGTAGCCCTCGCGCACGTACGCGGCCGCCGCGCCCGACGAAGTGGCGATGACCGAAACCAGCGAGGCGCCGATGGCGTACTTGATGTCCACGCCCAGCGCCAGCGTGAGCGCGGGCACGACGACCACGCCGCCGCCCAGGCCCGTAAGCGCGCCCAGAAAGCCGGCGACTGCAGACAGCGCCCAGACCACAACGGTGAACTCGAGAGCTGTCATGAGGCTGATAAGGCTCCGGAAGCGTGACTCAAAAAGCGGGGCCGCACCTTCAGCGGCCGGGCGTCCTCACGGCTCGGCGTCTTCGAACTGGCCGATAGCCGCCAGGGATTCTGTCGAAGGGCTCCGGCGGCTGGCCTGACGGCCTTTCCAGGATCTCCAGCGCCCGAGCCCTCATCGCTTCCGACACCTTGGGCCGGCGCGCTAACCATTCTTCATGCTCCAGGCGCCCCAGTTTTTCGGCTACGGCCAGGTTAATGAACTGATTGAGCGAGACCCCCTCCCTCTGAGAGAAATCTTCCGCGACTCTTCGAACCGAGGGCATCAGCCGAAGGGGGAACTTGCTCATCGCGTTTTTCTTCCGGCCGGCAGGCATATGGCCTAGCTCCTTTCTCGCATACTTTTCAGCAGTTCAGCAGGCGTCAGCGCCGCTACGTTAAAGGGCCGGCCTGCTTCCAGGAAATGCCTGGTGTTGTTGGTCACGATTGCATCAGCATTCCCGTTGATCGCCACATCCAGAATCATGTCGTCGTCCGCATCAGCCGAGAGCGGACGATGGCGGAACGCAACGAAAACCGGATCGGCAATAGCCTCCAGCGTGTCGAGGATGACAGCAGTTTCGGATATCGATTTGCCCGATGCATGCAAATGCTCTCGGCGCAACGCCACATCCCGGTACTCGCATGCCAGTTTGTAATCCATAAGAACAGAGATCTCATTTCGAAGCGCCATCCTGATCACTTCCGCCGCCGCCCCGGTACCGGAACGGAGAGCAGTGATAAGGACGGACGTATCGATCACCACTCTCACCGGTTGATGATATCACAGATGACATCATCCGTCGCGGAGAGAGCTCAGAGCTTCTCCGCCACGCTCTTGGCCTGCGTGAACAAGTAGAGGTAATCCGGTCCGCCGGCCTTCGAGTCGGTGCCGCTCATGTTGAAGCCGCCGAAGGGATGCGCGCCCACCATGGCGCCGGTGCACTTGCGGTTGAAGTAGAGATTGCCCACATGAAACTCCTGCCGGGCGCGGTCCAGGCGGGCGCGGTCGGCGGTGTAGATGGCGCCCGTCAGCCCGTACTCGGTGTTGTTCGCCACGGCCAGTCCCTCCTCAAAGCTGTTTACCTTGAGAAGCGCCAGAATCGGCCCGAAGATTTCCTCCTGCGCCAGCACGCCGTCCGGCGGCACATCGGCGAAGATGGTCGGCTCCAGGAAATACCCGCCGCCGGCCGTCTGTGGCGCGCTGCCGCCGGCCAGCAGGCGTCCCTCCTTCCTGCCTTTTTCCACGTAATCGAGCATCGAAGCCAGCGCCGCCTGGTTGATCACCGGACCCATGTTGGGATTCGCCGCCGGATCGCCCAGCGTGAGCTGGCCGGCGCGCTCCCGCAGCCGCTCGGCGAAGACGTCGTAGATAGGGGCCTCGATAATGGCCCGCGAGCAGGCCGAGCACTTCTGCCCGCTGAAGCCGAAGGCCGAGGCGATCACGCCCTCCACCGCCGCATCAAGATCGGCGTCGGCGCAGACCAGGATCGAATCTTTGCCCCCCATCTCGAGAATGGTGCGCTTGATCCAGATCTGGCCGGGCATGGATTTGGCCGCGCGCTCGTGAATCTCCAACCCCACGGACTTCGACCCGGTGAAGGCGATGAAGCGCGTCTTGGGGTGCGCGACGAGGGCGTTGCCGAAGGAGGCGCCGGAGCCGGGACAGAAGTTCACCACGCCATCCGGCATGCCCGCTTCTTCGAGCACTTCAACGAACTTCGCGGCGATGGTAGGCGAGTCGCTGGAAGGCTTGAGAACGACAGCATTCCCGGCGACGATGGCCGCCGAGGTCATGCCCGCCATGATGGCGAAGGGAAAGTTCCACGGCGGGATCACCGCGCCCACGCCCAGCGGAATATAGAGGAGCTCGTTGCGTTCTCCGGGATATTGAATCGGCGTGGTGGCGCGGGAAAGCCGCAGCGCCTCGCGCGCATAGAACTCAAGGAAGTCGATGGTCTCGCCCACGTCGGCGTCGGCTTCGGCCCAGTTCTTGCCCACCTCGTACGTGAGCCAGGCCATGAACTCGAACTTGCGCTCGCGGATGATCGCGGCGGCGTTCAGGAGCAGGGAAGTGCGGTCGCCCACTGAGGCGCGGCTCCAGGTTTCGTAAGCCTTGATCGCCGCGGCCATGGCCTGTTCCGCGTGCTCGGCGCCGGCCTTCTGGTGCACGCCCACAATCTGCGCCGGCCGCGCCGGGTTGAGGGAGCGGATTTTATCGGCCGTGGCCAGCCGCTCGCCGCCGATGATGAGCCGGTACTCGCGGCCGAGTTGGGACGCGACCCGCTCCAGTGCGGCCAGCATGTCGCGTTCATTTTCCGGAGACTTGAAGTCAGTAAAGGGCTCGTTGACGAAATCACCCTGCGGCGAGCGCGGCGGGATGGACGTGGAGAGAACGGCGGCGGTGCTCATAGACACAGTTTACTGCGGATGAGGAAATACATAGGTCCGCACACGCTAGAGGAGGGCCGCCGCTCCACGCCGGAACACGCAGCTTCCCTTTACTGCACCGCGTGCCGGCTCTTGATCTCGTTAAGCAGAACTTCCACCTTGTCCTCGCTCTCCAGGGCGCGGAATTTGTCTTCGAGCGTCTCCGGGTTGAGAATCTCCGTGGCCGCGGCGTTTTCTGCCGCGCGCACGTGCACCTTGGTCTTCATGCGGTTGATGGTGCTCTCGGCTTCGTCGCTGCCGGCGGCGCGCGCTTTGTTTGCGCGGCCCACCACGCGGGCGCGGCGATGCTCGGCCACCAGCATCTCGCAGTGGGCGCGCGTCTCGCTCAGCTTTTGCTCCAGTTTCTGCAGCGCCTGGCGCAGGGTGTCGGCCTCGTGCTTCTGGTCCTCGGCCTGCGCGCCGAAGCCCGTGGCTAGCTGCTCATGGCTCAGGACGCGCTCGAGAGCCGCGCGGGCCAGGTCGTCGCGGCTCTTCTCCACGGCCAGCTCGGCCTTGCGCCGCCACTCCGAGGCGTGCTGTTCCTGCTCCGCGCGCTTCTTCTCGAGCAGGTGCTGGTCGGCGATGGCAATGGCCACCTGCGTCTTGACCTGGAGAAGCTGGTTCTCCATGTCGAGCACGATCTGTTTCAACATGCGCTCCGGATCCTCGGCCTTCTCGATCAGATCGTTCAGATTGGCGCGCAGCAAAGTGCTCACTCTCTCCAGTAACGACATAATCCCTCCGTTTCACTCCCGCTCATCGAAAAACTCGCGTTGCCCCATTCTTGCGGGATTCCTTTGCCGCAGGGGTGGGAAACCGCGGGTGCCCCACCCTCGCCGCGCTCCTGTTTTTGCGGCTAGGGTGGGCACGCGCTGACTTGCTGACTCGCTAACTCGCCTTCCCGTTGGGCGGGTCGCTTCCGTTCTGCCCGTTCTTCTGCCGGATGGCCTGCACATTGGCCATCAGTTGTTTGATGTCCATGCCGCTCAGCGCCTCAAACAAGGCCGGCACCTGCGCGGCAATCTTGGTCATGTCGCCGGTAATCTTGTTCACGCCGGCTGAGCCGTCGCCCCCAGTGGAGACGATGGTGATCTTGTCCACCTTGGCCAGCGGCTCGGCCATGGCGCGCACCACGTCGGCCATGTTGGTGAGCAGCTTGTCCACCACTGCGGCCTGGTTCCACTCCTGGTAAGCCTCGGCCTTCACGTTCATGGCCTTGGCTTCCGCCTCGCCCTTCTGGAAGATGATGCTGGCCTCGGCTTCGCCCTGCGTGCGGATGGCTGCTGCGCGGCCCTCGGCTTCGGTGGTCAACCGCGCCTTTTC
>JASHUF010000558.1 GCA_030040175.1 Acidobacteriaceae bacterium | reverse complement strand
CGTGGATTTTGTCCCGGGGTGACTATAATTTTCGCAGGGCGAGACGGTTTTGGTTGACCCCCGGCCCGATGAACCGGAGAATGAAGTTGTGCGGGTTTTCCCGTGCAAGCGGATCACGCGCATTCGACGAGAACGAGGTTTCACATGATCGCTTATCTACTGCTGCTGGTGGCGGTTTTGAGCCGTGTATTGGTGTTGGGACACGCGGGGTGGATGAACTTTAGCGCCGAGGGCGCGGCGCTGGTGTATTTTGGCGCGCGGCGGCCGTGGCGGGAGATGGTGACGCCGCTCATGGTACTGATGGCCACGGACTTCTGCCTGACGGTGTACGCCTATCACTATCCCTTCCACTGGCAGCACTATGGGATCACGTGGATTTGGTATGCAGCGGCGATGGCGCTGGGATGGATTTTGCTGCGCGCGAAGACCTCGGTGGCCCGGGTAGGGGCGGGCGCGGTGCTGGGGCCGACCTCGTTCTTCGTGGTTTCGAACTACGCGGTGTGGGCCGCGAGCAGCATGTATCCGCATACCCTGGCCGGCCTGGGGGCGTGCTACGCAGCGGGAATTCCCTTCTATCGTAACGACCTTGTGTCCACGGCCATAGTTCTGGCGGTCGCGTTCGGCGCGCCGGTGCTGGTGCGGCGGATGCAGGCGGAGCGGGCCGAGGCCGTGGCGGTGCGGAAGTAGGTTTTCTTCTGGTCTTGGAAGGGAAGATCGGGCTCGCCGAGACTCGGCAGAGAGGAGAGGCTTGTGGCAGCAACGACGCACATGCATGTGCCGCTCGAAGTCTACCTGAGCACCTCCTACGAGCCGGACGCCGAGTATGTGGATGGCGTGATTGAGGAGAGGCCGATGGGGGAATACGACCATTCTTCGTGGCAGCATGCGCTTGAGCTTTGGTTTTCGCAACATGGCCAGGAGTGGGGAGTTAGGGTCCGGCCGGAGCTGCGAGTCCAGGTTTCCGGAAGCAATTTCCGCGTGCCGGATATCACGGTGCTCGACCGAAATCTTCCCATCGAGCAGGTGATTACGCGGCCGCCCGTTGCGGTCATCGAGATTCTTTCGCCAGAAGACACGGTGAACCGGCTGCTGGCCAAGCTGGCCGACTACGCGCAGATGGGCATTCCTACGATTCTCGTGATCGATCCCAAGGAAGGACGGCATCTGCGGTACGCCAATGGGGCGCTGGCGGCGCTGCCGGCGCAACCCTTCACTCTGGAAGGCAGCGCGTGCCGGTTCGATCTGGCGGAGATCGAAAAGCTCCTGGATTGAGGTTCGTGCTGTCCCACCCTAAACCCGCAGAATGCGTTTAGGATGGGGCACCCATTTTCGTGGCCGGTTAAGAGTGACCCAGGACTTCGTCCTGGGCTGTTCCCGGCTCTCCCTACGGGAGAGTGCGGGTTCCGGCGCGTCTCCTCCTGAGCCACCACCAGAGAAACCCAGCAATAGCGAGGACGCCGACGATGAGCACAGCGGCAAGAGCGTGGTGCGCCACCACTTCAACTGCGCCGGGACCAAGCTTAATCACCAAGAGCGCGAGCACGAACCAGCGGATGGCCCGGCCCAGGAAGACGGCGAGGAGAAAGTCCGGGATGCGCATCTCGAAGACGCCGGAGGCGAAGATGAAAACCTTCCACGGCGCGGGTGGAGGCAGCATGGAGGGGATCATGACGGCCAGGAATTCCTGGCGCTCGAAGCGGTCGCGGATGGCTTCGAAGCGCTGGCGGTTGATGCGTTTGAGCAGAAACAGCTCGCCGCCGGCGCGGCCCAGAGCGTAGGGGAGCAGGCCGCCGATGGCGGAGCCGGCCGCGGCAAAGAGCACGTAGATCCAGAAGTGCCTCCGGTCGTTCCAGATGGGGACGGCCAGAAAGGCATCGATGGGCACGGGGATGGAGGAGGAATCGAGGACGGCAATGGCGCCCGCGCCCCAGAATCCGAGCTTGACCAGAGCGGGCAGAAGAATATGCTTCCAATACACCGCAACATGCAGAAAAAATTGCTTCAAACCGCGTCCCCTTCCAGGGCCTCAGCCGTCCATTGAGTCAGAATCATTGTACGGTTGGCGGCATTACGCACAATTTTTGAGAGGGATGAGAGAATAGACAGGAAGGAATCGCAAGCGGAGCCGGCGCGGTGAGCGATCCGAGAGGCTCCCTGGAATGAATGCCCATCCGCGAAGCGCCAGTTGACGTGAACGAGCCAAAGGACCCTGCTGAAACAGATTCCGAGGCAGGCCGCGAAACCGCCGTGGCCGAGGAGATCTCCGCTTCGAACGGGAACGGATTCGGCGGCAACGGACCGGTGGTCCGCGGTTCGCGCTGGATGGATTACGACACCCACGAGCTGCTGGAGGTGATCAGCCAGCTCGAGGACGAGCGGCGCTGGGCTCGCCTGCGCGAGGGGGTTCTGTGGGCGATCCTTATTCACATTGCCGTCCTCTTCGCCCTGTTCGTGATCCCCAAATACGTTCTTAAAATGCGGCCGGTGGTCGAGACCGCGCAAGATAACAAGGAATTTACTTATCTCGATACGCCGTTTGTGCCGCAGGCCAAGCCGGTGAAACCTCTGACGCACGAGCCGATGATCGACCGTAAGACGCTCGAAGAGCTGAAGCGCCAGAGTGAAGCGCCCGCGGCGCCGGCACCGCCGCCTCCACCCCAAGAACAGGCGCCGCCGGAACAGAAGCCGCAGCCGGCGCAGCCCATCCCGCCCAATCCGCAGTCGCAATCGCAGGTGGAGGCGCCGCGGCCGGCGGCCGTCCCCGCGCGGCCGAACTTTAACGAGCTGGCGCACAACAACGAGAACCTGGCCGACCAGTTGCAACGGGATATGCGCGACTCCGCGCGGAGTCACGGCGAAGCGGGCCAGGTTCCGATGGGCGGCGGATTGCCTATGCATCCGGGAGCGGGCACGGGCGGCGTACAAATTCTCTCCGACACCCAGGGCGTGGACTTCAGCGCCTGGCTGGCGGCGTGGTACTACGAAACCAAGCGCACGTGGGATCCTCTGATTCCAGAGGAGGTTAATCCGCCGATCAGCAAGCAGGGACAGGTGATGATCCGGTTCAAGGTGCTGCCCAACGGCCGGCTGATGGATGGCAGCGTGGTGCTCGAAGGGCGCTCCGGCGACGTGGCGCTGGATCGCGCGGCGTGGGGTGCGCTGACCGGATCCAGCTACCCGCCCCTGCCAAGGGATTTTCACGGGCCGTACATTGAGCTGCGGGCGTGGTTTCTCTATAACATGGAGCCGCCGCAGCAGTAGCGGGTTAGGGAGTCAGCAAGTCAGTGAGTCAGCCGGCGAGGCGCAGTTGATGCGGGAGCCCATGGTCGAATCTGGGGTGGAAACTCCCGTCGAACCTGTGGTCCCGGGCCGGTCCGGCGGCGCGACCGTCCTCAATTCCCTCTTCCGCGGGGACCGCTTCTTTCTCATCCTTTCCATTTTCATTGGCATCTTCGCCGGCGTGGCCGTGGTCTGCTTCCGGTTCGCCATCGACTGGTGCCGAATTCATTTTCTCGGCCCGGGCGCAGAGCCGGACCGCTGGAGACTGCTGCTGGCGCCCACCCTCGCCGGCGTGGCCGTCGCCTTCCTTGTGATCCGCTTCTTTCCGCGCGTGCGCGGCAGCGGCGTGAACCAGACCAAGGCGGCGCTTTACATCTACAACGGGACCATTCCGCTGCGCACCGCGGTGGGCAAGTTCATTACCGCGGCGCTGGCTATCGGGTCAGGCCATTCGCTAGGTCCGGAAGACCCCTCGCTGCAGATCGGCGCGTGCCTTGCCTCGGCGATGGGGAGGCGGCTGCGGCTTTCACGAGACCACATGCGGCTGATCGCGCCGGTGGGCGCGGCGGCTGGACTGGCGGCTGCGTTCAATGCGCCCATCTCCGCAGTGCTGTTCGTGATCGAGGAGGTGATCGGGCGCTGGACGGCGGGGATTCTGGGCTCGGTGGTGCTCTCCGCCGTATCGAGCGTGGTAGTGATGCGTTTGTTCCTGGGCTCGGAGCCGCTGTTCCGCATTCCGCCGGTGGAGATGCGGAGGCCCTCCGAGCTGATTGCATACGGAATCCTGGGGGCTGCGGGCGGATTGGCGTCAGTGGTCTTCTCGAGCGGAATCACGACCCTGCGGCCGCTCTGCCGCAAGCTGCCGCCCTGGACGCAATACGCACAGCCGGCGATTGCCGGCCTGCTGATTGGTTGCATCGCCGTGCTGGGCGCGCCGCAGGTGATGGGCGCGGGGTACGAGTCGATCGGCGAGGCCATGCAGGGGCGATTCACCTGGCAGTTCCTGGCCCTCCTGGCGCTGCTCAAGATCGTGGCCACCACGCTCTCCTTCGTAAGCGGAACGCCGGGCGGCATGTTTGCGCCTACGCTGTTCATCGGCGCCATGCTGGGCGCAGCGGTGGGGGGCGCGGAGCACGCGCTGCTGCCGCATCTCGCCTGGTCGCCGGGCACCTATGCGCTGGTGGGCATGGGCGTGCTGTTTGCGGGCTTTCTGCGTGCCCCTATGACCTCAGTGTTCATGGTGCTCGAAGTGAGCGGCAATTACTCGATCATTGTGCCGGTGATTGTGGCCAACACCATTGCCTACGTGATCTCGCGGGCGCTGGTGCCGGTGGCAATTTTCGATATGCTCAGCCGGCAGGACGGGCTGGAACTGCCCTCGATGGAGGAGCAGCGCGAGGAAAGCATTCTGCGCGTGGAGGACGCCATGCGGCCGCCGGCGAAGCTGGTGCTCGAATCCGGAGAGACGGTGGAGCGCGCGGCCAGGCTGGCCGGCGAGGAACAGGCGGGCGGAGAAAAGGCTGACGACGTTCTCCTGGTGCGGCTCAGGCCCGGCGGCTGGAGCAGCGTGAGGCGCGCGGAGCTGAAGACGCTGCTGGACGAGGGCAAGGGCGGCGAAACGCTCGAGGCGATTCTGGAAGGCACGGGCCCGGCGGGTGCGGGGAGGATTCCAATCCTGCACCCGGACCAGCCGCTGGAGATGGCGCTGCGCTGTGTGGACCGCTGGCCGCTGGTGCCGGTGGTGAACCGCGCCAACCTGCAAGAACTCGAAGGAGTGATATCGCAGCGGGACGTGCTGGAGCGGTACCGGGATTTTGGCGGGGAGTGAAGAGCGCGCAGCGCCGTGCCTGCGGATGGATTCCTCTCGAAGCGAGTTCGCGGTAGAATCATTGCGTAAGCCATGCGCGGCCGCATTCCCATTTCCGGTATGCCTCGCCTCAAGCGCTTCCGCCGCGGACGCCACGACCGTGGACGCTGATTCTTCCTGCCGCATAGACTGATTCCGACGAGATTTTGGATTCCAGTGCACGCACTCCTGCTACGGAAAAGATCGGTGCACTATTAGAAATAGTGCTGTCCCAGGTCCCAAAATCGGGACCTGGGGCACCCACTTTCGTGCGGGGTTGGGGATCGCAGGTCGAGGCCTGTGCTTTCCCACCCTAGGCGCAAAAGCAAAAACGCGCCGAGGGTGGGGCACCCCGGATCCGTGCATTCCCGGGTCCCAGAATCGGGACCCGGGGCACCCAGGCTCGTGGTTGGATTGGAATGAGTAAATGAGGTTTTGAACCCGTCCGCAGCGCGTGCGGATAGAAAGGATTCCCAAGATGAACAGCTTTGCGAGTCGCGCCGCGTTGCAGTCCGGCAACAAGAGCTATACGATTTTTCGCCTGCCCGCGCTCGCGGGGCGCGGATTCAACCTGGAGCGGCTGCCCTTCAGCCTCAAAATTCTCCTTGAAAATCTGCTGCGGCGCGAAGACGGCGTGAATGTGACCGCCGCGGAGATCGAGTTTCTGGCCAACTGGGACGCAAAGGCCGAGCCGAGCCGCGAGATTGCCTACATGCCGGCGCGCGTCTTGATGCAGGACTTTACCGGCGTGCCCGCGGTGGTGGACCTGGCGGCGATGCGCGACGCCATCAAGACACTGGGCGGCGATCCGGAGCGCGTCAACCCGCTGGTGCCGGCCGAGCTGGTGATCGACCACTCGGTGCAGGTGGATGAATACGGCACCGCGGGCGCATATAACGCGAATTCCCTGCTCGAATTCCAGCGCAACCGGGAGCGCTATGCGTTCCTGAAA
>JASHUF010000557.1 GCA_030040175.1 Acidobacteriaceae bacterium | reverse complement strand
CTGTGCGACACGCATCCAGGAACGTCAGGTCGAGGGCCTTGCGGTGCTGACTTTCGGGATGGAGCAGCAATTGGCCAAAGTGCAAGCCCGTGTTCCCATGGTTTATGCAGGCGCCGATCATACCCTGCGCAACATCCGGAATATTCGCGTCAATTATCTCTCCGGGTTTCGCGAGGCCGTCCGGCACCTGGCGGAATTTGGCCACGAACGCATTGGCTACCTGAGCGGCCAGCTCGCCTGGAGCAGCATGAAAACGCGTTACGAGAGTTTGCGCAAAGCCATGAAGCTCCTTGATGTTCCCTTCCACAAGGACCTCATCGCCGAGTGTGACCATACGTTCGACGGCGGGGCGAAGGGGATGGCCTTTCTGCTCAACCTTCCCAAGCCGCCCACTGCGGTGCTGTGCTGCAACGATGTGGCTGCGGTGGGAGCCATCAAAACTCTCACCTCGCGTGGAATCCAGGCTGGTAAGGACATCGCGCTGATTGGGTTCGATGATCTGCCCCTTTGCCGTTTCACCCAGCCCTCGCTCACCACGATTGAGTTCTCTCCGCGCGAAATTGCCCGCCTGGCCTTTTCTGCCCTGATTGAGGAGATCGAGGGCGCAAGAGAAAAGACGAACTTTGAATACAAAACGCGCTTTGTTTTGCGTGAATCAACCTGCGCACCTGCCTCGCAGACGGCGCGCATGGCACACCCGGCCGCTGTTTGACCTCGACCAGCCTGTGGCGGAGCCCTGATGCGGGAGAGCGGAGGGTGATGGAGCGGGAGGGGAAGATTGCGTGGTCTTCAGATATGGGGATGGGGACACGCGAGGGGCAGCAGAGGCAGGAAAAAATTGAGATTGCAAGCTTAGAGCGGATTAGGAAAGGGTGTATCCGGGGAGCCATGTCCCAAAGTCAACGCGACCCTCCCGCGGTCCCCGTGAACGGGTCTTCGTTCGCGGGGTGGGAGCATCGGGGAGCGGTGACCCTGCTCGCCCTCGCGTGCACACAATATTTCCTAATCCGCCGTAGAATTGGCGCGGTCGCCGGGTCATCCTTTTTGCCGGCAGCCGAAGAACCTTCTTGATGAAGCCAGCTTCGACGAGTTTGCAGATGGGTTTTGCCGGGAGTTCTGCGCGCCACGGATGCGACCGCCAGGTCTGGCGGCTGATCGCTCGTTGCCAGTACGAGGAGGAAGTCGGGTGTTGAACATTTTCGTTCGCCGAGGTGTCGTTGCCGTCGGGCTGGTTTTTCTTTTGTTCGTTTGCCGAGTGGCTTGGGGCGCGGATTCGCAGATTGTCCTGACTCGTCCGGGCAGGATTTTGGTGCTGGAGCCGTATGCCCCCAATATCGTTCGAATCACTCTAAGCTCGGAGAAGACTGTAGCCCTCGCAGCGCCCGGCTATGGGTTCGTGGGCACGCCCTCGATGACTGGCTGGACCCGCGAGCAGGATGCTGGCGGATATGAGGTCATCCGCTCGGGGCGAATGGTCATCCGTGTGGCCCCGCAGAATCTGCCGCAACCTCACACTATGCCGCTCGACGCGTTGCAGGAGTCGCTGGGTAAGCAGTTTTGGGGCAGCGGTTCTCCTCGGAATGGACCCTATGATGACACCATCTCGATCACCACGGCATCCGGCAAACCGCTTCTGACCATGCGGAACTGGTCCATGACGCCCAACTCTCCGGCGGCGTCCTCCGGAAGCGCGGAAAGCGGGCAAAAGGCCGATCCCGGCTTTACCGTCTCGGCGGTTTTCGACTCGCCCAGCGATGAGCACTACTACGGGTTGGGCCAGCACCAGGAGGGTTTCCTCGACCTCCGTGACCATCGTATTCAATGCTGGCACGATTACTACGCGGTCGGTGGAGAGACGGTCTGCGTTCCCTTCATGGTGTCGAGCCGCGGCTACGGTTTGATTTGGGACAATCCCTCGAAAACCACCATCGACCTGGGTTTCGGCCTGGAGAATGACTGGTCATCCGCGGTGGGAGACCGTGTTTCCTTTTTTGTAATCGCAGGCGATAACACAGACGAGATCTACCAGGGCTATCGCCAGCTTACCGGCATCACCCACATGTTGCCCAAGGCCACATATGGCTACATCCAGAGCAAGGCAATCTATCCCACGCAGGACCAGCTCATGGCTGTAGCCAAGGGTTATCGCGACCGCAACCTGCCCCTTGGCGTGCTGGTGGTGGACTGGCTGAACATGTCGAAACAAGGTGAGTTGGATCTCAACCCGGCTCGATGGCCCGATCCAGCCGCCATGAACAAACAGCTTCATTCGATGGGCATCAGGACGCTGTTGAGCGTGTGGCCGCATTTTGCTCCCGGCACGCGGTATTACGACATGCTGCGGCAAAAAGGCTGGCTTATTCATACCCCCGACGGCGCTCCGGACTTCGGTTATTACCCCAAAACCATCGGACCGAACATCGACACCACCAACCCTGCCGCCGCCAGGTGGTGGTGGGAGTCGATCCGCGATCGTTATGTGAAGCCGTATGGTTTTGATTACATCTGGCTCGATGAAACGGAACCGGACACCGATCCGGCCAAGGACTCTTTCTATGTCGGCTCGGGGACCCGATACTACAACGTCTACCCTTTGTTCCACACAGCTTCGGTTTACGAGGGCTTCCGGCGCGATTTCGGAGACAGCCGGCGGGTGATGATTCTCGCCCGCGCGGCATATCTTGGAGCGCAACGAAACGGCACCGTCTTTTGGTCGAGCGATATCATGGCCACCTGGGATATGTTGAAGCGTTCCATTCCTGCGGGATTGAACTTTACTGCTTCCGGTATGCCGTACTGGGACACGGATATCGCGGGCTTCAACTCACCTTCGATTCCCTCCACCTACCACGCGGCTCATACACCACTGGTTGACCCTTCAGATGCACAGGGAAATGTCGACCATTACGAGGATTATCCTGAGCTGTTTGTGCGCTGGTTCGAGTGGGGAGTTTTCCAGCCGATAATGCGGGCCCACGGAGAGCGGGAGCACAATGAGGTTTGGGCGTATGGCAAACAGGCCGAGCCCATCCTGGAGAAGTATCTGCGTCTGCGCTATGAGCTTCTGCCTTACATTTACTCCCTCGGTTACTTCAGCTACCAGACGGGCGCGCCCTATATGCGTGCGCTGTTCGAAGATTTTCCTCACGACCCGAAGGTGGCAGATATCGGCGACGAGTATATGTTCGGTCCCGCGTTTCTGGTTGCCCCGGTGACAGAGCAGGGAGCGACCAGCCGCACGGTCTATCTCCCCGCCGGAAGCGACTGGTACAACTACTGGACGAACGAGCGCTTGAAAGGCGGCCAGACCGTGGATGTGGCCGCGCCCATCGATGTCATTCCGCTTTTTGTCCGCGCTGGGTCCATCGTTCCGCTCGGATCCGAAATCCTGAGCACGGACCAACCACAGTCTATTGCGCGTGTGCTCGTCTATCCGGGCGCGGATGGTCAATTCACGCTTTTCAACGACGACGGACAGAGCTACGCATACGAGAAAGGAAACTCCCAAATCACACGCTTGCACTGGAGCGATACGACCGGCCGCCTGACTCACGATGGGCCCGAAGCGTGGACCGGCTCCGACTCGAGCATCGTCAGAATCATTGGGCGTTAAGCGATTGCGATCGGCCGGAAGCTGCCGTACCCGCCGGAGTGTTAGGAACCGGCTTCATCCACCGGCCAAAAATTGTTAAGCCGCGGGTACGCCCGTAAGCGGCCGCAAAAAGCGCTGCCGCATTGCGGACTCACGCAGCGGCACGGCCATCAAAAAGGAATACACATCGGCCAGATAACCTTCATAGCCGCACGGCTTGCCGTCCCATGTGGTCCAATCGATCCCCTTGCCGGCGGCGTTTTGTTCGCCGTTCTGGAAACCGCCGCCCTGTTGCCGCGCCAGCATCTGCCGCAGAACTTGATCGGCCGGCCCGTCTCTGCCCACTACGTAACTTGCCATCAAGAAGGGAAGCGTCTGCGCTCCCGTGATTCCCCCGTTTTCGTACCGCTGGAAGGAGTCGCTTCCATCCTCACGCTGAGGGAAGCCCATGCCGGCTGCGGAAGGCGGTTCCGGCTGCCAGTAAGTTCGCAAGTAGTCGGCCTTGCGAATCGGGACAAGGTTGGGCGGAATGCCCAGATCGAAGCGATTGAAACCTGCCGCCCGTATCTTGGCCCAGATTCGATCGACGATCCTCCCGCCCTCTTCGGCCGGCACCAGGCCGTACCCAATGGCTAAGCCGTTAACGAACGGGCTGGCGTAGTCGTGCAGCGTTCCGTCCTCGCTTCGCCAGTCCGCGACCCAGCCGGTCGCAGGATTATAGAGCGCCCTCCAATAACCAGCCTTTAACGAGTCGGCGAGCCCGGCATACCGCGCGTGCTGATCTGCGCGATGCAGCTTCGATTCCAGCTCCGCCAGGCACCGCCATGCCCGGTAGGCCAGGGCGTTGGCGTAGGCGTCCTTGTGGCCGTGGTTCACCGCGTCCATCCATATGCAGGACCGGTCGGGCTCAAACAGCGTATTGAAGTTGCCGCTCTGGGTACATTCCACCAGCCCATCGCCATCCTGATCGCGGTGGGCGAGAAAATCGGCAACAAATTCCAGCGGCTCAATCTCTTTTTCCAACCAGTCGAGGTCGCCGGTCGCCTCAACGTAATCCCACGCGGCAATCACCGGACCGGCGTTGGCGTCCAGAAAGTTTCCGTAATCCCAGTAACCGACCACCTCGCCGTTTCTGCGCGTGCGCTTCTCGAGCCAAAACTCGATGCTGCGCCGGACCAGATCCGCAATTGAGATTCCCTGCACGCTCGGAGTCCACATCATCTGATCGGCATAAAACGCCAGCGACATGCTGCACGGGTCGCTGATCACATTGTTGGCAAGAATCCCCGCCGGAGCGCTGAAGGCCCGATTCTGTTCGCCCCAGGGCGCACTGGGCTGGAAGGCGTTGAACCAGCCGCGCCGCGCCAGCCACCATAGGCCCTCGTCCTGAAGACCCTGCGGAGGCGGAAGAAACACTGGAGTCAGGGTGAGCGTATACGCGTGGCCGGAGTCGAGCCGCGGCAGTCCCAAATACAGATCGACGGTATGCTTGTCGCGGCTGCCCTGCAAACGGCCCTTCATCTCCGCGGCCGGCGCGACATTCAGCAGCATCTGGCCAAAGTCCGGAGCGCTGATAATCAAGGGCGCTTGAACGCTCCCATCTTCGTTCCAGCGGCTGGGCAGAACCGTTTCCGGCGTGACCATGGGGTCGAAGGGAAGGGCTAACTCGATCTCGCCGGGAGCGAAGGAGGCCGGGCCTTCCACGCTGAAGCTCATGCTGAGGCGATCCTGCGCGGCCGCAACCTCCCACAGCAGGGTGGCTTGAGGCGATACCTTGAGCCGATAGCGAATGCCGCGTTGCGTGGCAGCGGCCGCCACGGGAAGATCGACGCCCTCGCGCCACTGGCCGTCGGAGCGCACGCGCAGCCTCACGCCCGCGGCCTTTCTCAGCAGATTGGTGCGCCAGCGGCCTCCGCCCTCCGTATCCCAGCTCAGCACCGGAATCAGCGCGCGCTCAGGGTCCGGCTCGCAATGCAGGACAGCAAGGGCATGCGCGCCTGGCAGCTCGCCGTGGGCCAATAGATCGGTCAAGCTCCACGCACCCAGTCCGGCCCCGCAGGCCATGAGAAAAGTGCGGCGCGAAGTTTCCATCGTTTTCACGGAACAGCCTCCTCGTCAACTCGTGGTGGCCGGACTTGAAACCCGCGCCCCGTCCGGTTGATCTGTTCCTTTTTTTCAACCATGCACAACTGGAGTTTCCCGGTTTGCGACCGGCCCCGGAAAACGCGGCCGTCGAAGGTTGGAAATTTCCGTCTGTTGAGGCGCCCCGGATTTCTGGACCCGCGACAGAACTGCCTCTTCCCAACCGCGCCGCACCTGCATCACGCCCGCACCACAAACCGCGCCTTCCCATCTTCTCCGTACCACATGATGTAATTCGTCCCCCACGCATTGTTGAACAGGCAGGAATGAAT
>JASHUF010000556.1 GCA_030040175.1 Acidobacteriaceae bacterium | reverse complement strand
CTGGTCCGGCGCAGCGCAGGGCTGCGCGGGCGCAAGGCCGCCTATGTTTCCGGCGCCGTGCTGGTGGTCATGATGGCAGTGTGGGCGGCAAATCTGTTCAGCCGCGTGCACAGGTTCGGTCCCCTATGACGCTCGCTCTCATCGGCGTGAACCACCGCACGGCGCCCATCGCGCTGCGCGAGCGCATCGCCATCGGCCGCGAGGAGCTTCCCCGGGCCCTGCGCACGCTCCAGCGTATGCCCGGCGTGAGCGAGTGCCTGATCGTTTCCACCTGCAACCGCGTGGAGCTGCTGGCGGCAACGGAAGAGGGCAGGGTTGCGCTCGAGGGATTTTTCACTGAGTTTTGCGGCATTGACGGGGAGGCGCTCCGGCCGCACCTGTTTGCCTATCGCGACCGCGAAGCCGTGAGCCATCTCTTCCGCATGGCCGCCAGCCTGGACTCGATGGTCGTCGGCGAGCCGCAGATTCTGGGGCAGGTGAAGGAAGCCTTTGCCGTGGCCCGCGCGACCGGCACCGTGGGCGCGGCCTTGGAGCACCTGCTGCAAAGCGCGTTTGCCGCGGCCAAGCGCGCACGGTCGGAGACGGGGATCGGGTCGAGCTCGGTCTCGGTGGCGAGCGTTGCGGTGGAGATGGCGCGCAAGATCTTCGGCTCGCTCGAAGGGCGCACGGTGTTTCTGGTGGGCGCAGGCAAGATGAGCGAGCTCGCCTGCCGGCACCTGTTGCAGCAGGGCGCGGGCGCCATCCTGGTGACCAACCGGACGCAAGAGCGGGCGCGGCGCATGGCGGAAGGGCTCGCCTCGAGCACGCCGCCGCAGGTGATCGACTTTGCCGGGCTGCACGAGGCCGCGAGCCGCGCGGACATCGTGATCACCTCCACGGGCGCGCCGCATCCCATCTTCCGCCGCGAGCACGGGCAGGCGTTTCTGCACAAGCGCAGGAACCGCCCCATGTTTTTTATCGACATTGCCGTGCCCCGCGACGTAGACCCGGAGATGAACAAGCTCGACGGGATCTTTGTCTACGACATCGACGACTTGCAGCAGGTGGCCGCGGCGCACATGGAGGAGCGCAGCCGCGCCGCGGTGGATGCGGAGGCGCTGATTGCCGCCGAGGTGGAGCGCTTCCGGCAGCGGCAGCGCGCGGTGAACGTGGCGCCGGCCATTGTGGCCCTGCAGCGCAGGGGCGAGGAGATGCGGCAGGCGGAGATGGAGCGGCACCACGCACGCTTGAGCGGGTTGAGCGCCGAGCAAAGAGCCGCTGTTGAGGCGCTGACACATGGCCTTGTGAACAAGTTCCTGCATCCGCCCATGCAGGCGCTCAAGCAAGCGGCGCGCGAGGGCGACTCGGCGCGCCTGGACGCGCTCTGCGCGGAGTGGCAGGTGACGGGCGAAAGCGACGCGGAGGCAGCGCCGGAGAGCGCCAAGCCGCCGGGCGACGCCGGAAAAAACCCCGATGTGCGCCAGGACGCGCGTCCGGACACGCATCACGAGACGCATCCGGAAACGCAAGTCGAGGCACGGCGATGAAGCTGCGCATCGGCAGCCGCGGCTCGCAGCTTGCCGCTTGGCAGGCCAACCATGTGGCCGGCCTGCTGCGCGAGCAGGGGCACGAGGTCGAGATCGAAATCATCAAGACCACCGGCGACCGCGCGCAGGATGTGGCCTTTGCCCAAGTGGGCGCAAAAGGCATGTTCACCAAGGAAATTGAAGAGGCTCTGGCACGAGGCCAGGTAGACCTGGCCGTGCACTCGCTCAAAGATCTGCCCGCGGAACTCCCGGAAGGGTTTGCGCTCGCGGCAGTTCCAGCCCGTGCCGACGCACGTGATGCATTGGTTTCGGCAAAATATGCAAATCTGGCGGCGCTTCCCCAGGGCGCCCGCGTGGGCACCAGCAGCGCGCGGCGGCGGGCGCAATTGCACGCCCTGCGGCCGGACATTGAGGCGGTCGAATTTCGCGGCAACGTGGACACGCGGCTGCGCAAGTTAAATGACGGCGAAGGAGACGCGATTCTGCTCGCCGCCGCGGGTCTCGAGCGGCTGGGCAGGACCGACTGGCTGCGCGAGCGCTTCGAGCCCAGGGACTTTTGCCCCGCCGCGGGACAGGGCGCGCTGGCCATTGAGACGCGCAGCGGCGATGCGGCGACGATGGAGGCGGTCGCGTTTCTCGATCACGCGGACACGCGTTTTGCGGTGACCGCCGAACGCGCGGCGCTCTTGAGCCTGGGCGGCGGATGCCAGGTGCCCATCGGCGTGCACTGCCGGATGAAGTTCACGCAGCACCACAAGCCGCAGGACGAGATCTTTGCCGTGGTGGCTTCGCCGGAAACGGGCGAAGTGGTGCGCGTGCACTGGCAGAAGACGCGCGACCACAACGATCCCGCCGCGTTTGGACGGCACGCGGCTAAGATGCTGCTGCACTCGGGCGCGGGGCCGCTGCTTGCGGCGCCGCCGGGCGGCATGCCATGAGGTTTCCTCTTGCCGGCCGCCGCGTTCTGGTGACGCGGGCCGCGGAGCAGGCTTCCAGGCTGAGCGATGCGCTGCGCGCGCTGGGCGCCGAGCCGGTGGAAGTGCCGGTGCTGGAGATTCGCCCGCCCGCGAGTTTTGCCGCTCTCGATGAGGCACTGCGCGGGCTCGGTCAGTATGGCTGGCTGATCTTTACCAGCGCGAATGCGGTGCGGGCGCTCGCGGAACGTTCGGCGGCGCTGGGCATCTCCTTCGAAAAAACCGCCTTGCCCCAGGTGGCGGCGGTGGGCGAAGCAACCGCAGCCGCGGCGCGCAACGCCGGATTCGCCGTGGCGCTCGTCCCGGAAAAATACCTCGCCGAGAGTTTGATTGATGAGTTTCTCCGGCGCAGCCGCACCGCATCAGGACACGACTTCAGCACTGTATCAGGGCACCACTTCAGTCGTGCCGGACAAACGAAAATAGAGACGGGGGCTTTAGCCCCTGCGGGAGATTTTCTCGGGCAGCGCGTCTTGCTCGCGCGCGCAGCCACCGCGCGGGACGTGATCCCGGATGCGCTGCGTGCGGCTGGGGCGCACGTCGATGTGGTCGACACCTACCGCAACGTGCTGCCGGAGGACGCATCCGCGAAACTGCGCCGCGCGCTGGAGCAGAACGTGGACGCGGCCACATTCACCAGTTCCTCGAGCGTGACGCATTTGAAAGAAGCCACGGCGAAGGCGGAGATCGCGTTTCCGTTGGCGGGCGTGAAGGCGGTTTCGATCGGGCCGATTACCAGCGCCACGCTGCGCGAGCAGGGATGGGCGCCGGCGGCGGAGGCGGACCCAAGCGATATCCCCGGCTTGGTTGCGGCAGTCCTTCGCAGCCTTCAGGATTGAGAAGCTTCCCGGACCTCTTTGTATGCCGTCATGCGGTGGACGGCGTCTGACCGCGCGCGCTAACGCATTTTCTGAGTAGCTGTATCCCGAAGACGGAAGGCAGAGTCGACGCGACCAACAGGGAGCGGCGGCCTTACGAGGAAATGAAAAGGACAGTAACTCAGAAAATGCCGTAGAATGCATCTCATCTTGCAGGCGTTCTCGGGACGCCGTCGAGGCGAGCGATGGAAGACGTGTTCCACCCCTTTCACCTGTTGATTGTCTTTTTTGTCCTGGGCATTCTTCTCGTTCCGGCGATCCTTTATCTGCTCACGCTGCAAAACGCGCTGCGCAAGTGCGCACCGGGCGCAAGAACCATGGAACCGGGGATGGTCTGGCTGCTGCTCATTCCGCTCTTCCACCTGATCTGGAGTTTCTTTGTGGTGATGGCCCTCGCCAAGTCGCTCGGCAATGAGTTCCGGCGCCGGGGAATCCCAAGTCCCGATCCGCTGCCCGGGCAAAGCATCGGGATGGCCATGTGCATCTGCGGCTGCTGCAGCGTCGTTCCGCTTCTCAACCTTCTTGCGGGCCCCGCGGCCTTCGTTTTGTGGGTCATCTACTGGATCAAGATCGCGGAATTTTCGCGCGCGCTCGACCTTCCCGCCGCCGCGTACCCGCCTCCGCCGCTAATCTAGAGCGCTCGCACGGTGTAGCTCGAGGCCGTCACGAACGCCGTATTGCGCGAGCAGGGATGGGCGCCAACGGCTGAGGCGGCGCGGTCGGATCTAGCGGGCCTGATGGACACCGTTGCCCAGACTCTGACCGGCCAGGCTTAAGGCCTAACTCCGCTAACGCCGCTGACTCCGCGAACTCCGCTTCTCACGAGCTCCACGTCTTGTCCTTCGACCGGCACAGCGTCTCCAGGCTGCACTCGCGGCACTTGGGCTTGCGCGCGATGCAGATCTTGCGGCCGTGGTGAATGATCTGGTGGGAAAAGCGGATCCAGTGGTCGCGCGGAAGCACCTGCATCAGCTCCTGCTCGACCTTTTCGGGCGTGTCGGCCCTGGCCAGCTCCAGGCGGCGCGCGATGCGGAAGACATGCGTGTCGACCACCACGCCCTCGGCCTTGCCGAAGCTGACGCCCAGAACCACGTTGGCAGTCTTGCGCGCCGCGCCGGGAATGGTGATGAGCTCGGCAAGCGTCTCGGGAACTTTGCCGTTGAATTCTTCCGTGATTTTTTTCCCCGCGCCGAGAATCGATTTGGCCTTGTTGCGAAAAAATCCGGTGGTGCGGATGAGCGCTTCGAGCTCCGGCAGCGTGGCCTTGGTCATGGCTGCCGGGGTGGGGAAGCGGCGGAAGAGCTCCGGCGTGACCATGTTCACGCGCACGTCGGTGCATTGCGCCGAAAGAATCGTCGCCACCAGCAGCTCCCACGGCGTGCGGTGATCGAGGGCGCACTCGGCATCGGGATAGGCCTCGTCGAGCGCCTTGAGAATGGCGTGCACCCG
>JASHUF010000555.1 GCA_030040175.1 Acidobacteriaceae bacterium | reverse complement strand
CGGCCTTTGAGCCGGATGCGCTCGTGGACCGGCTCCTTGCCGGGAGGAATTTCGAGCGTGGTTTTCATGGTGAGTGCGCCGGTCATGAGCGGGACGCCGTTCTTGCTGGTGAGGCGGAGAAAATCCTCCATGCGGCCATGGGGAATATCGACGACGAGGGAGATCAAGTGGCCGCCGGAACTTCCCGCGGAGTCGCCCGGGCGCGAAGGCGCGGGCAAGGCGCCTGCAGGCAGGCCGATCACTTCGCCCTGCGCGGTAAATTGCGAGCCGCCGAGCGTGGCCGCGACCGGCTCGAGCCAGGTGTCGCCGTTGGTGGCGTCCACAAGGGCATGAAACTCGGTGTGCAAAGTCAGGGGCGTGCCAAAGGAGGTAAGGCGGAAGTCGGGTGTGTCGGTGACGCCGTCCACGGTGAGGTTGCGCAGTTCGCCCTGGTACTTCCCTGTGGAGCTGAGCGTTCCCGCAATCCCCTTGAAGTCCCCGAGATTGGCGTGGTCGAAGGTGTATTCGCCGGTGATGGCGCTGGCGCCGGGGTCGTCGACGGTCCAGGGGCCGAAGGTGCCGGCCGTCTGGATCGTGCCGACGGGGCGGGCGTTGGTGAGCTCGGCGGTGAAGTTCATCCCGCCGCCGCTGCGGATGTCTGTGAGCCGCAGGCTGGCGATCGAGAAATCGAGGGACTGCTTGCCCGGCTTGCCGGGTTCGAGGATCAGGTGGACATCGGTGCAGTCGAGACTGCTGACCACGAAATGAATCAGCGCCTGCCTCACTTTGGCGTCGACGGGCGAGTCCGGTTTCGGGTGCGGGGCAGAGCCCGCAGGTTGCGCGCCCCATGCATCCGGCCCGGAAGCATTGGAGCCGGAGGCGTGGGAAAAGCCGGACTTGGGCGGCAGGTCGACGGTTAGGCCGTGGAGCTGGACGACGGAGATGCGAATGGGCTTGCCCGGCGCGTAGTGAAGCGGGGCGCGAAAGCGGAATTCCTCGAGGGAGATGAGGGGTTTGCCCCCGCCGGCTGCAGGAATGGTGATGCCGTGGACCTCAGCCGGGGGCCAGATGCGCAGGCCGCGGCCTTCCGCGCGGAGACCGCCGAGCAGGGAAACGTGAAAGGAGTCGAGCTCGACGCGGGCGTGAAAATGCTCTTCGAGCTCCTCCACGATGCGCGCGCGGAGCATGGGCTCGGCGCGGCGGGCGAGCACGGCCGCGGCGGCCAAAAGCACAACGAAGAGCGCGAGCAGAGTGAGGGCGGTCCACTTCAGCGCCGGGTGCCTGCGGCCGAACGATTTCGGCTTGTCCCTCGTACTGATGGGTTGTTCCCGATCCATGGCTCTCCCTGCGTTGCTTGAGGTCCAGTTCGCCGGATCCGCGCCCTCAGGTCCGATTTCCCGAGTCCCTTGCTGCAGAGTCCATTGTCGCAGCCCGCTGCCTTCCTTGAGGACCGTGCGCCTGAGCGCCACGCTCGACGGGAAGGGTCTCAGTGCATTCGACGCTGAAAGCGATCCCGGGGCGGCGCCCATTCCTGAATCGATGCCGAATGCCGTAGACTTCTTAACACGGATGCAGACGCTGATTGAAAACCTCGCCAAGCTGCAGGCATTGGAATTGGAGCGCTCCCGCCTGAGCCAGGAAATGCGCGCGCTGCCGGCCGAAGTTGCGGGCGCGGAGCGGGAGCTGGCCGGAGCGGAACGGCAGTCGGCCGAGGCGTCAGGGGCGCTGAACCGGGAGGAGCAGGTGCGGACGCGCCTGGAGCGCGAGATCGAGGGGCACCGGCAAAAGGCGGCGCGATTCCGGGCGCAGAACGATACCGTGAAGACCCCGGAGCAGGCGGTGGCCATCGAGCACGAGATTGCGTTTGCAACCAGAGAGATGGAGCGGCTGGAGGACGAGGAGCTGGCAAGCCTGGAGCGCACGGAAGAGCAGGAAGGCGCGCTCAAGCGGGCGCGAACGCTGGTGGAGGACCTGGCGGCGGCGCTTGAAAAGACGCGCGCGCGGACCGGCGAGCGGCAGAAGCAACACGCGGAGCAATTGGCGGCGCTGAACGCGGAGCGCGAGCGCGTGCGGCTTGAGATCGAACCCGAGTGGCTGGCGCGGTTCGACCGGCTGGCCGCGGCGCGCGGCACGGGCATTGCTCGCGCTGAGAACCAGCAGTGCACCGGCTGCCGGATGGGGCTGCGCCCCCAGATCTGGAACCAGTTGCGCGAGGGGCAACTGCTGAGCTGCGACAGTTGCAGCCGCCTGCTTTATTGGGATCCGGCCATCCCCTCGGCGCCCAAGCAGCCGCAGCCGGAGATGATTCCGGGCGCGGGGCGGGCGATCCGCAAGCCGGGACAAGCGGGCGGCTGAGCCAAAAGGGAACGAAGCGGTGCGGCGCATCTGCGTGGATATGGACGAGGTGATGGCGGACACCCTGGCTGAGCACCTGCGCCGCGCCGATTTCCTGATCGACGGCCAGCCGTGCAATCTCGAAAAATTCGCAGGACAGGGATTGCTGTATGCGGCGCCGCATAACCTGGCTGTAACGGGTTTTGCGCGCATGGAGAACTGGTTCGCAGTGAAGCGGTATTTTTCCCCAATGGCGTGAGGTGTGAGCCGCGGCTCGGGGCACGATTCACTCTCCGTTAATGCGGCGGCGGGGAAGAGGTTGCCAACATGGAGACAGGCTGGCAATGCGTTCTCCCTGGGTGAATCTCTCTTACCGCGGCGTTTTATTTTCTATCTGCTATCTCCCGGCGTTCCTCGGCGTCCTTGCCTTCCCCGCCCCGCGGCTGGCTGCCCAGCAACGGGCCGGCGGCGTGTGCCCGCGCCCGCAGCCGGGCAGCGTAGTCCCGGAGCCGGTGGATGTCCGCAGCAGACACGGCCTTCTCGAGGTCGAACTGTTGGCGCGAAACGTGAAAGAGAGCGACGGCCGGACGCGCTACTGCTTCACAGACGGCGAGGGGCACGAATCGCCGAACCTGCGCGTGCATCCCGGCGACCTGGTCGTGATTCATCTCAAGAACGAGATGACCGATCTCGACGGCAGTGCCGCGGCG
>JASHUF010000554.1 GCA_030040175.1 Acidobacteriaceae bacterium | reverse complement strand
CTCGAAGTTGAGCGGATAGATGTCCTGGTATTTCTTGGGCGGGTTTTCGGCATATTGGATGGAGCCGTCCGGCCGGATGAAGAACCAGGTCGGATGCTCGGCAACCCAGGGGTGGTCGGGCGAGCACTGGAAGGCGATGTCGAGCGCGATCTCGACTCCGTGCGCTTGGGCCGCGGAGACCAGCCGGTCGAAGTCGGCAAAAGTGCCCAACGCAGGATGAATCGATTTGTGGCCGCCGCAGCCGCCGGTCCGGCTTGCGCCCAAGGATGCGCAGGCAACCGCTTCCCTGTCGCCGATGGCCCACGGGCTGCCGGGCGCTTCGGGGCCGGCATGCATGGCGTTGTTCGGTCCTTTGCGGAACGTCCGGCCGATGGGATGGATGGGCGGCAGGTAAAGGATGTCGAATCCCATGCCGGCGATCTCCGGAAGCTGCAATTCCACGTCGGCGAGCGTTCCATGCTTGCCCGGAACCGGAGAAGCCGATCGGGGAAAAAGCTCGTACCAGGCGGAGAAACAGGCCCGCTCGCGATCGACGCGGATCGGCAACTCGGGTTCGTACCGGCCGGCGTGGCGCAGGTCGGGATAGCGGGCCATGAGCCGGTGCGCAGCCTCATCCAATGGATAGTCGCACCTCCGCTTGTTCTCGCCGGCCAGTTGTTCAAGCAACTGCGCCATCTCAGCCAGTTTTTTTTGGTCGGCGCCGCGCGCACGCAGTGCAGCCTGATGGACGAGAATCGCGCCGGAGCGCAAGGCGAGGGCGACGCCGGACGCGTCGGCCGCTTCGCCTTCACTGCCCGAGTCGACTTGCGCCGCCAGGGCGCCCAGCCGCTGCTTCAGGCCGCTCGCCCAGGTTTCGAAGCGGTCGATCCATGCCTCAATGGTGAATACCCAGGCGCCGATTTTGTCCGGCACGAACGACCCATGCCACAGATCGTTATCGCCCGGACGCATGGGGGTTGAACGCCAGCGCCGTTCGCTTCTGAGGCGATAAAGAAGGCGCGCCGCCACGAGGTCCTGCGCATCGGCAAAGATCGCAGCCCCGACAGGGATTTCGCTGTTCACGATGCGGCGGACGGGATGCCTTCCCCCATCGACCTGGGGCGAGACCTCTTCAATGACAACGCGCTTGCGCCCATCCGTCAGCTTCATTGCTCTCATCCTTCGACTGCAAATTTCAAGCGGACGGAATGAGCGCCGGTGAAAACATTGAAAATACGCATGGAACCGCGGCAGCGCGGGCGAAATGCCGCGCGTAAGAGAAAGATGCAGAGTTGCGGCGGTAGGTTACTTCAGGTGAGCGCCGATGAAGAAACCAAAGGCTGAGGCCTGAGCCGCCGACCGCCCGACGGAGGCGCGGAAATGCATCAGGGGGCAGGAAGAAGCCCGAAAGGGGGGCTTTGCAACGACCCTATCGCTTTTTCGCCGGTTTTTTCAATGCGGCTTTCGCCGGCTTGGAGGGCTTGCCGGCTTTTGCGGGGGACGAGCGTGCCGGCTTGGCGTGCGCTTTGGCCGCGGGCTTCGCCGGTGCGCCCTTCCCGGGCTTCTTCGCCGGAGGTTTTGCCGGCGGTTTGGCCGCCGGCTTGCCGTGCGGCTTGGGTGGGGTCTTTTGCGGCTTTGCCTGCTTTTTCGCCGTCTTGGCGGAAGACGCCGGTTGCTTCTTCGCAGCCGGAGCAGCCTTGGCGGGCGCAGGCTTGGTTTTCACCGGCTGGGCCGGAGGTGTGGGCTTCGCCGCCACGGCGGGTTTGCCCTTTGGCCCGGACGCGGGCGCCGCCGCGGGCGCCGCCGAAGGCGCAGCCTTCTGCCCCTTGGCCGGCTTGCCGGTGAGAGGGGCAGCCGATGGGTTTGCGCCCGTCGCCGGACCGGCCTTTTGCGCCTTCTGGCCAGCCGGGGCGCCCTTGGCAGCGGACCTTCGCGCGGACGCCGGCTGCAGCGCGGCATCGGCTTCTTCCTCCTCTTCCTCCTCTTCTTCCTCTTGGTCATCCGGCTCAGCCTCAATTCCGCCCTTCGGCATCGCCATCTCCATCTCGTCCTCATCGCCGCCGATTTCGTCCAGATCGCTTCCGGCGGCGATCGCCTCTTCAGACTCCTCGTCTTCTTCAAACGCCCGTCCCTTGATCCTTGATTCGGCGCCCCGCCGGGAGCGCGTCTTCTTGATGGCCTGCTGAGGAGGCGGAGCCGGCGGGGAATATGGCTCGAGAAAAGCGCGCATCTCCTCCGGTGTGGTCAGCCGTCCGTCAATCAGTTGAAGAAAAATGGAATGAACGAGCTCGCTATAGCGGGGCAGCTCCGGCGTGATGCGCAGTTCCTGCATCAGGAGATACGGAATCTGCTGCTTCTTTTCTGGCCAGACCTTCAGGAACTGGCTGTAGCGCTCAGCCACGGCAGGAATCTTCGAGGTAAATCCAAGCCAGAGAACGGCCTCTGGATCATAGCTTGTGAACAGCTTGAAGCTCGCCGAGGGCGCCGCATTCTGCTTGGCCAGCAGCACCTTGGCAAACCCGGCGGCGAGCGCGTCCAGGCTGTTCCACTCCTCCACAAATCCCGGCCTGAGCATGAGCTTCTTCAGCGCCGTTAACTCTCTGGGCGCCATGCGCGCGGTCAGCAATTGCATCTGCGCCGCCGACGTGTCGGCGTGCACTCCCTGCACCAGCAACTCCACGGCGAGCTCGTGCAGGGCTTTTAGCCTCGTCTCATCGGCCTTGGCAACGGTCCAGGCGGGATAGAGCGCGGCCATCCAGCCTTCTTCCTCGAGCGCGCGCAACACCTTCAGCCCCTCTTCCTGGTGGCCAATCTGCTCCAGCTCCTGGCTGCGTGCGTGCGGAGAAAGAGCCTGAATCACGCCTTCAGCCTTGGCGTTCTCGTAGCGCGACAGGGTTCTGGGGTCCATCTCCCAGCCCAGGCGGGTGCGGTAGCGGGTGGCGCGGACCAGCAGCGCCGGCTCCTCAAGGAACCCATAGTTGGAAACCAGTCTCAAGGTCCGGGACTCAATATCGGCAGCGCCGTTGAGCGGGTCCATGAGCAGGCCATAGGAGCCCTCGTTGAGGGAAATGGCCATGGAATTGGCCGTGAAGTCCCTCCGGCGCAGATCTTCCTGGATTGAGGCCGGGTGAAAAACCGGACGGCCCGGCTTGGGATATTCAACTCTGTGCGTGCTGACCAGGTCCACGCGGACAGTGCCGGGAAAGCACAGGTAAAGACTGCGCGAGTCCTCGTCCTCTCCCCATATCTTTCCGCCCAATTTCTCTATTGGTTTCTTGAATTTGAGCGCATTTCCATGAATCGCCACTTCAAGTTCGCGGACAGCGTGGCCGCTGGTGAGGTCGCGAACCGCGTCTCCGGTGAGAAACAGAATGGTTCCGGCGCTGCGGGCGGCTTCACGCAATTGGTGAAGCGCGTGCCGCTGATCTGCGGAAAGCCGGTTCTCAAGCAGGTAGATGTAATCGGGCATCTTGTTCTTGTTGCCGCCGCCTCCGGCTCCGCCAAGTTCCTGATGTAGCTGCCCTTAGAGCCCATTCCTGGGCAAAGCTGGCAAAGCTGTACATTACCACAACCGGGCTTGGAAGGCCAGAGCTAACACGAATGAATTGCGGGTCTTGCGCTTATTCAGTCAACAGCGCCCCGGGCCGGTCCCGAGCCGGTCCCGGGCCGGTCCCCGGCCGGTCGTTGGCCGGTCGTTGGCCGGTCCCGGCTCGCTCCAATCCGGCCCGCCGGCGCAAACGCCGGTATCGACACAATCGGCCTCAAGCCGCCGGATTGGATCATCGTGCCGCGTGAGGCGAGTTTGGACGCGAATGCCCTGGGGGGCGCGCGCCGGCCACGTCCGTGCGACAATCCAATGCGATGGCTTCTGTACGCAAACCCGTGATCGTGCGCAAGTTCTCAAGAGACTGGTGTGCAGGCTTTGCGGGTCTGGGCTTCGGCCGGGACGCGGCGGAGCTCGAGATCCTCGACCTGAACGGCAAAGTGCTGCGCATGGCCTGGGAACAGGTGAAGTGGGTCTGCTACGTGCGCGATCTACCTTCCTCGATCAGCGACCAGACCAATCCCGAGCGCCTCCTGCGCAAGCGTTTTTCCATCCGGCCGAGGACGGCCGGCCTTTGGCTGCGGCTGAAGCTCGCGGACGGCGACGAGCTGGAAGGGTTGGCTGCGAACGACCTTACGCTCATCGAGGGTCCCGGCCTGCTTCTGGTACCGCCGGACACGCGGTCGAACACCCAGAGGATTTTCGTTCCGCGTCCGGCCATCCAGACCCTCGAGGTCATCAGCCTGATCGGCGCGCCGGGCCGCAAGCGTGTGCCCGCACAGACGGTCGAGGCGGGCCAGACAGAGCTGTTTCCCGGCGATCCGGCGCCCTCCCGGGAGCAGCGGCCGTGACCGGCTGCAACATTCGTGAATAAAAGGCAACATTGCGCCCAAGCACCTCGTCGATTGCGAAATTCTCACATGCCCAGGCGCGGGCGGCCCGGCCCATCTGCAGACGGCGCATCGGCTCCCGCAGCAGCGCAAGCACAGCCCCGGCGATGGCCTCCGGGCTGCCGGGCGAAATCAGCAGCCCGGTCACGTTCTGCACAACCGAGTCGCACGCACCCGTAGCCACGGTTGTCACCGCGGGAATGCCGCATGCGGCGGCTTCGAGCACGGCGTTGGGAAATCCTTCCCGCCACGTGGGAAGGACCAGGAGATCGATAGCGCGATAGTAGGCGGCGGTGTCGCTCACGAATCCGGTGGAGTGGATTCCCCGGCCCGCAGAAATACGGGCGCGCAGGGCCGGGTCGAGCGCATCCTCGGAATCGTCGAACCAGCCCACCAGAAGGAGGCGCGCCGAGGGCTCGGCTGCGCGGATCGCGTCGAAGGCGTCGACGAGTTCGGGCACTCCCTTGTCGCGCGTGAGCCGGCCCACGAACCCAACCACAGGCGCGAGCCGGGGAATGCCCAGCCGCTCGCGCACATCGGTCGGCCCGGGCGAAAACCGGACCGTGTCCACGCCGTGACTGCTGCCCTCGCCGAGCAAGACCAGCTTTCGCGCCGGCGCAATGCGAAGCGCAAGCGCGCAGGAGCGAAGACTTTCGCTGTTGCACAGAATGACGTGGGCACAAGCGGCCGTCAGGCGTTCCGCAGCCAGGAGAATGCGCCGCTTGAGCCCGCGGCTCGTCTCCAGCCTGAGCCCCCGCAGCAGATACACACGATGCGGCACGCCGCGCAGCCAGGCGGCCAGGGAGCCCAGCAAGCCCGCTTTGGGCGTGCTGAACTCAACGATCTCCGGGCGGCAGGCTCCCAGCACCCGCCACAGGCGCGCGAAGGAGACCAGATCGGCAAGCGGCGCGATGGCGCGGCGCATGGGGATC
>JASHUF010000553.1 GCA_030040175.1 Acidobacteriaceae bacterium | reverse complement strand
CGCCGACGGACCAGGGCAACGTGAACGGCGCGGCGGTGGAAACCGTGCTCAAGAGCGGAACCAACAGCTTTCACGGAACGGCCTACGGCTACGTGCAGGACTACCGCTTCGACGCCAACTCCTATCTGAACGGGCAGACGCTTAATGCGCAGGGCCAGCTGGCGCCCACGCCCATCAACCAGTTTTCGTTCGCCCAGTTCGGCGGCGCCATCGGCGGGCCCATCCTGCATAACAAGCTCTTCTTCTTCGGCGACTACCTGGGCTCGCGCTGGCACAAGGGCGGGTACGGCACCGCGAGCGTGATTCCCGATGCCATGCGCAACGGCGATTTTTCTGCGCTGCTCACGGGCTCAACTCCGGTCCAGCTCTACGATTCTGAGAACGGCTTCGCGCCCTACACGAATGACCAGAATGTGCCCATCGTCAATCCAGTGGCCAAGTATCTCTTTGCCAATCCCAAGCTCTATCCCGATTGCGGCGCGGCCAATCCGGTGACGCCGGCCGGCGGAACCTGTCTGGCGCCCAGCGACGGCATCGCCAACAACAACTACGAGGCGCCCAATTCCAGCTACAAGGGCAACAACCAGGGCGACGCCAAGCTCGAATACGACATGCGCGCGAGCGACAAGATCACCGGATTCTATTCCATTTCCCACGCCTACGATGGCTCCGTGCCGGTGCTGGCCATCACCTTCCCCGGAGTCAATCTCTATCCCACCTGGATTACGGGCGCCACCTGGACGCACACCTTTTCGCCCTCCCTGGTCAACTCCGTCCGCGCCGGATTTACGCGCACCGACTGGAACCAGGGCTTTCCCCTTGACTCAACCGGGCTCTTCGGGATCGCGGGCAATGCCAAGGTGGGGATTTCCTTTCCTGACCAGCGCTTCAATGGTTTCAGCAACCAGGGATTCTCGAACCCCGGCAACAGCCCGCTCGGCACACCTTCCGACGTGGGCACGCCCGCCTACGACGGCGGCATCATCGACAACACCTACAGCTACATCGACACCGTAACCTGGCAGCGCGGGCAGCACTTCCTGAGCATGGGCGCAGAGGTGCACCGCTACCAGAACAATTACCCCACGGGGAACAACGACGGCTATCTGGGCTCGCTGAATTACACCGGCGCTTTCACCTCCAATCCCAATTCCGAAACCGCCAGCGGCTACGGCCCGGCGGACTTTGTCCTCGACCGGGTGCAGTCCGTGGGCGTGACCCTGGACAGCGTGAACGTGGGGCAGCGGCAGTATCGCGTGGCCGGTTTTGCGCAGGACGACTGGAAGGCGATGCCGAAGCTGACCCTCGTCTTCGGCCTGCGCTACGAGTACGACGAGCCGTGGGTGGAGCAGAACGACAAGACCGGCAACGTGAATCTCTCGACCGGCCAGATCATGTATGCCGGCCACATTCCGGCGGGCGCGCCTCCGGACGCGGGCCTCTGCTCCAACACCGCCTGCTACCAGCCCAACTTCCGGCAATGGATGCCGCATCTCGGCATTGCCTATCAGGTCAACGAACGCACCGTGGTGCGCGCCGGCTACGGAGCCAACAGCTTTTTTGAAGGCAACTCCTACAACCAGCGGCTGACCGCCATTGCGCCGTTCATCCAGGCGGTCAACATCCAGGTGAATTCGCCTGCGCCCGGCGCCGTGACCACGCCGCGCACCGCCGAGGAGGGCTTTACCGGCGGCTCGACCAGCTACAGCGGCTCCTCCTACTTCAGCGTCTACCCGCAGAACATTCAGCCTGCATATGTGCAGGAGTGGAACCTCACGGCGGAATACGCGCTCACGCGCACGGCCTCGCTGCAGGTGGGCTACGTGGGCGAGCAGGGACAGCACATCGAGGACTACGGCAACGTGAATGCTCCGCTGAACAATGCCGATCCCACTTCGGAGCCGTTTTACAACAACCAGTACATCGGCATCAATGGCGTTGACACCACCTACGCGCTCGACCCGGTAGGCGTAGGCGCCAATTTCCTGCTCATCACCGAATCGCGCGCCATGATGAATTACAACGCGCTGCAGGCCGTGCTCCGCCAGCACCTCAGCCACGGCCTCGAATACACGGTGAACTACACCTGGGGCAAGGCCATGACCAACAGCCTGGGCAATTACGCCCTGAACGTGGACGGCTACAGCGGCGCGTTCCAGGATTACTACAACAGCAAGGCCGATTACGGTCCGGCCGGTTACGACATCCACCACAACATCTCTGCCACGGGAGTGTACGCGCTGCCCTTCGGCCGCGGGCAGGACTTCCTTTCCGGCGCCAACCGCGCCATGGACGAAGTGATCGGGGGATGGAAGCTGTCAACGGCTGTGGTCGGCTACACTGGATTTCCGGAGACCATCACCGGGCCTAACAACAACTCGCAGAGCATTTCTTACGTCTTCCGCGTTAATCAATACCGCAAGCTGAAGATCGCGGGGCGCAGCAACGCCCACTGGTTCGGCACCGATCCCTCGGCCACTCCCTGCCTGGAGGCGGGCGTGGACAACGGAGTCTGCGCCTTTGGTGTGCCCGCGCCCAACGCCTTCGGCACGGAGAGCAACGGCGCGGTGCGCGGTCCCGGATTCTTCGACACGGATTTCTCGGCATTTAAGGAT